>NZ_JBWGIO010000019.1:0-136192 GCF_057784215.1 Mesorhizobium sp. CNPSo 4661
GGCGGGGGAGAAGGCCGATCGCGGAAGGCAAGATAAAGACACAGCCTCCCAGAGGCGGCGAAATGTTTGTCTGCACATCGTTTTCTCCGGAGGCTGTCTCCTGCGTAAGGAGAGATGATTGCCGCAAGTCACTGATTAAGCTTAAGATTAGCCGGAGGCTATATGCAAGATGATGAATTCCGGCCGAGGCTGGGCAAGATCGGCTCGCGCGGCTCGAAGGCTGGCAAACGCTTCGTCGGCCAGTTGCGCGCCGCAATCAATCGCGCCGGCGGCAGGACTGGCCGTGGCGGCCGCTTCACCGGCAGTCGCGTAGGACGCGGCGGGCCGGCTGCAGCGGTGCTGAGATCGCGCGATCGACATGCCGCGTTCCGCCAGCGTCGGGTGATGGTCAAGGCACGAGTCGTGAAGCTGGCCGGGAAGGGTGCTGACGGCGCGCGCGCCCACCTGCGCTATCTGCAGCGCGATGGTGTTACCCGGGAAGGCGAGCCTGGTGAGCTCTATGGCGCCGACAGCGACCGCGTGAGTGGCAAAGACTTCCTCGATCGTGCCGATGGCGACCGGCATCAGTTCCGCTTTATCGTCGCCCCGGAAGATGGGATCGAGTATGACGAGCTCAAGCCACTGACGCGGCGGCTGATGGACCAGATGGAAGAGGATCTGGGGACGAAACTCGACTGGGTTGCCGTTGACCATTTCAACACCGGCCACCCGCACACGCATATCATCGTCCGCGGCAAGGACGATCGTGGCGAGAATCTCGTCATCGCGCGCGACTACATCTCGTCTGGCCTGCGCGAGCGCGCGGCCGAATTGGTCAACCTCGATCTTGGTCCCCGCACCGACCGCGAGATTGAAGAGCGCCTGCGCCAAGAGATGGAGCAGGAACGCTTCACCAGCATCGACCGGCAGCTGCTGCGCATGCGCGACGGCGATGGACATCTCTCGCCGTATAGTCGCGATGCCTTTCGCCAGACGCTGCATCAGGGCCGCCTGCGCAAGCTGGAGCGGATGGGCCTTGCCGAGGAGGTGAGCTCGGGCCTCTGGCGCCTC
The DNA here is from genome assembly GCF_057784215.1 of Mesorhizobium sp. CNPSo 4661. Classification (NCBI taxonomy): domain Bacteria; kingdom Pseudomonadati; phylum Pseudomonadota; class Alphaproteobacteria; order Hyphomicrobiales; family Phyllobacteriaceae; genus Mesorhizobium; species Mesorhizobium sp. CNPSo 4661. The sequence continues at coordinate 1,051 of NZ_JBWGIO010000019.1, forward strand.
GATGCCGAGATTGAGGTGACGTTGCGCCGGGTCGGCGAGCGCGGCGACATCATCAAGACCATGCATCGCGAACTGACCAGCAAGGAATCCGCCCGCAGTGCGGCTGATTACGCTGTGCATGATCGAGCGGAAGCGCCGACCGCAACTATTGTCGGTCGCGTGGTCGCGCGCGGTCTTGCCGACGAAATCCGTGACCGGCATTACCTCGTCGTCGACGGCCTGGACGGGAAAAGTCATTACATCGATATCGGCAGGGGCGGGGCGACGGAGCCGACGCCCGACGGCTGCATCGTGCGTGTCACGCCCAGGAGCGCCGAGCCCAGGCAGATTGATCTTGCGATCGCCGACATCGCCGCTGGCCATGGGGGTCGCTATTCAATCGACATTCACCTCAAGCATGATCCCTCCGCCACCGAACGCTTCGCCGAAACCCATGTCCGGCGGCTCGAAGCGATCCGCCGCGTGACCGGGGGCGTGGAGCGCCAGCCGGACGGCACCTGGATAATCGCGCCGGATCATCTCGACAGTGTCACACAATACGAGCGTCGGCGTGCGAAGGTGGAGCCCGTGTTTGTCGACAAGCTCTCCGCAATCCCATTGGAGCGGCAGGTCGGTTTTGACGGAGCCTCCTGGCTCGACCACGAGCTGGTTTCCGACACGCCGGAGACCTTACGCAATTCCGGGTTCGGCCGAGATGTGCGGGAGGCGCAAGCCCGCCGTCGGCAGTGGCTGATCGCGCAAGGCCTCGCGCATGAAGAGCAGGACCGGATCGTCTATCGCGCCAACATGATTTCGATCTTGCGCCAGCGTGAGATGAACCGAGTTGCCAGCCAGCTGTCTGATGAGCTCGGGCTGGCTTATGCCGAGGCCAAGCCTGGAAGTCAGGTCCAAGGGACACTGCGCCGATCGGTCGAGCTCGCAAGCGGCAAATACGCGGTGATCGAGAAGTCGCGCGAGTTCACGCTCGTTCCATGGCGCCCGGTGCTCGAGCGGCACGTTCGCAAGGAGGTTTCCGGCGTCATGCGTGCGGAGGGGATTTCCTGGACGATTGGAAGGCGAAGAAGTGGGCCCAGTGTTTCGTGATTTGAAGCACAGAACCGCCCCCCGGCGTCGCCTCTAGTTAACCAGTTAACTTATCTGAGCAAAGGTAGGCCTTGAGCGACTAAATGGGCAACATTATCATTCGTTTAACCCCGACAGGCTGTGCGTTTTGGCGCGAAGATGGTGGCGAAAAGCGCACGAGCGCTTACCTGAAAATGATGATACGCCTCGATCCCGCGACCGCCAGTCCAGCCGCGCCGCCTGCCGTACCGGCCTGGGCGCTTGCCGTCGGCGGCGCGTTACATGAGGCCGACCGCCTTCGAGGCCGGCGCCGCTTGGGCGCGCTCGAGAGCCTCGCGCGGGCGCAACCTGCATGGGCCGGGGCCTGGCGGTAGCGGCTGGCGCTTCGCTCTGCCGCCGCGAGCATGCCGCTCGCCGAGCGCTCAGGTACTGCCGCCTTGCGCGATGCCTGGCAGCTTTGCCCGGCCGGCGCCGATCCCGCCGGCGCCATTCTTGCAGCGTTGCTTCATATGCTTTCCCGCGCCATCGTGCAAAATTCAAGTGGTGGCCGAAACCTTTCTCGCCCCAGCAAGACGTTAAACCTTATTGCTTTCCGAGCTGAAGGAGCGCATCCGCACAGCTCGCCTCCGGGCCGCCTCCGTGTCAACCAAGACCATGCTCTATGCATCGGCCGCGACAGATGATCGAGGCAAATGCCCCGTCAGTCGCAATTAGAACACGGGCATCGGCTCAAATGAGCCGCAGGGTTTCCCAAGAACATCTGCGCGATCCTATGGAGGCCTCGCGCCTTATAGCGGAGTTCAGCAATGGCAAGTATTATTCCTTAGGCCTCATCTGTGGACGAGCTGGCTCGGCGGCTTCACTCTCAGCCTCGAGGTATGAGATCAGGGTCTCGAGCTCAGAATGTGCTCGGCGAACTCATGGGGAAGGGGAACGATATACCGTGTCGGCCGCCGGGTTGTCATGGTTGTGGGCGTTCGCGCGCGTCATGCCCTCAGGGTATCGAATTGCCAGCGCGTATGGGGGTCGAACGTAGCGCAACAACTGGGTCTGGAGGACCTCCGTTCCCCGCCGGACTATGTCCCGGAAGACCACTTCCTCGACAACGCGCTCGTGGGTGTTGCTCAATCGGGGCCATACCCGGCCACACCTCATCTCGAATGGAATCGTGAGCATTGGTGGCGGCCTTACGTGCGTCGGCTCATTAGTTGCCGGCAGCCTTCGTTCCGGAAGCCACGCCCTTGAAGACAGAGAGCGAGGACACCTGGTCCAGCATCGAGCACATGTTATTTGGGCTATCGAAATTGAAGCCCATGCATTTCTGGTCCACTGCGCACGCGGTCACGCAACTGGCATAGTTGCTGGGCTCGTTCGAATAGGAATCGCCCACGACAACCGTATTCTTGTAGAAGACGAGGCTGGAATACTGCACCTTGCTCGCGACTGCGGGCTTTGCCGCCATGGCGGCGTCCGGAGCTCTGACTAGGATCGAGGCATCGCCTTTCAGGAAGCACGCGGAATGCTTCTTGTCATAGGTGATGGCTTGGCATTGTTCGTCACCTTCGCATTTGGTTTGGCATTGATCGAATGAGAGACTCATGAGCGGCATCCCCGGCAGATCGAAGCCCATGGCGTCCCAACCATCCTGCGCGATGAGTTTCTTGGCCGCTTCGGCTCGTCCAGATGGGAGCTCGAAGTCTGCCGCGTTGAAAGTTTTGCCATCCAGCCACGCACATTTTGATGCAAGCTCCCTGGCGGAATCATCGTTCAACCCAACTGATGCGAGTGTCGCTGGTGGCGCGATGGGAGCCTGGGGCGCCGCCGTTGGCGTCACCCGGTTTACGAGGTCTGTGTTGACGTCCACACCGTTCACAAGCCGACGGGTATAGCACCACGCCCGATCCCAGCTGGGATCGTTCTCTTCGGTGAAGTAGTGCCCCGATGTAAGCGTCCAGTGAGCACCCCCGAAGTCAACCTCCTTCGTCAGGAACTTGTTGAAATCCTCGGTCACCTTATCAGGCTTGCTGGGCAGCGGTGCTGGTGGAGGGTCGGCCGGCTTCGCTTCCTTAGGTGGATTGGTTCGGTCCGACTTGGGTTGTGTGGTCGTCTCGGACGGATCGATTCTGTCGGTGCGCTTCTCGATCGGCTTATCTGGCGCGACTGCCGGTTTAATCTCTCGCCCGAAGAACAGCGCTGCCCCATATCCAATGCCGACGGCTGCGACCGCCACGGCAGCGCCCGTCATCATCCTACGGAAGGCATTAGCGCGAGCCATCCTGTCATACGCTGCAGCTTCAGCCTCCAGAGTGGGAATGGCCGCTTGCTTGACGACCAAGTCGACCGCCTTTTCGAGGAGTGCAGTGTTATGCCGGACCAGCACGTTTGCGACCGCCCTTTGCTGCTACCTTGACGAGATCCACGACCTCGGCCGGCAAATCCTCGTTCAGTGCTTTGCGCAGCGCGTCTGGATCGTCGGTGAGGACTGGAATATAGAGAATCTCCTTCACCACTTTTTCGACCGGGATCTCGACGCGCTTTTCCACTTCCCTGTCCACCGGCACTTCGACCGGGACTTTGACAGTGCGCACTCGGCGCCAGCGCCATCTTAGAAGCAGCCGCCTGACCAGACGCGACAGCCGGTTCTCGGAACGAGATTCAGCCTGTGCAGCGATGCGCTGCAGGCCGAGAGCCACCATCGCGGTGATCGGTCCGGCAAGCCCGGCGATGACTGCAAGCGAGCCAAACCAGATGGCCGCTATCTTTCCTGCCTCGCCTTCGCTTACCTGTTCAGGCTTTTCGCTGTACCACCGCGCTGCAATTCGCCGGATCTGGTCAGTCCGTGCCAGCGGGATTCGCCTTTTCTCAAGCCCGTTGAGCTGCTTTGCAATCTCGTCACGTCTCGTCTGATTTGCCGCAAGCACCTTTCCTTCGGCCGCTTCGGCGGTCTGCGCCGCGGAGAGATCTTGTCGCGCTTGAGAAATCCGTCGTTCCCAATCGGCCGCAATCTCGTCCAGTGACTTTTCCAGATCCGCACGCCGATTTTGCAGCACCTGCTTCTGTTCATCGGTCATCTTGGGGCTTTGAAGCCTCAGCCGGTCGAACTCAACGCGTGTGGCCGCAATCTGCTGATCAAGGTCTTGGATCTGCGGGTCGTACTTTGCCTCCGTCTTCGTGCGCGGGTTGGCGAGCTTTCCGATCTCGTCTTCCCAGCGCTTTGCCGATGCCGCGTCGCCGCTTTCCCTAGCGTCTTTGATCCGTTCGACGTAACTGTCTCTTTGTCGCTCAAATTCCTCGACTGCTTGCTTGACCCTGGTGTCTCTTTCGGCGACCAGGTCCGTGCGCCTTTGCTCCTGATCCTTGAGCTGCTCTCTAGCCTTTGCCGCCTCGGATGTCAGTGCGGTTGTTGCCTGCAGTTCCGCGTCGACATCGCCGATGCGCCCTTGAATTTCCTTTCGCGCATTGTCGGCAAGCGTACCAACCTCCTCCAGATCGGCCTTTGCTTTACTAACCTGATCCGTCTGTTTTGCCGCTTCGTCCGAGGCGGTCAGCTTCGCGTTTTCCCGGGTGAGAGTGTCGATCTCGTCGGCCATCTCCTCGTATTGCAGTTCACGAAGGGTGCCGGCGCGCTCCAGGCCCAGCAGCACGGTTTCAAAAGTGATGCCGGCAAGCAGGAGCAGGAAGATCAAAAGCACGGGCTTCCAGAACCACGAGGCACTGTACAGAAGCGTTGCGATCGGGATTTTGGTCAGTTCGGCAATCGAGACAATGAAGAACGGAGCGCTCGCCAGAACCAAGTCCATTGCCGTGGCCGATTGGCTGGCTTCGAAGGCTTGGACACCCAAAGCCAAGCCGGTGGCCAATCCGATGATAGATGCTGTAATCTCAAGCGCCCAAGCGCCACGGTATGTCCACTGGCCATAGCTGGCCAGCTTTTGGCTCATGCTTGTATTCACCCGGCGCCCCCGCCTTTTTACTCTCCCATTCTACCCTGCCATTTAATTGCTGGGCTTGCATCAGGAAATTCTCTGAAACGGGACAAAGCGGTCCACAAGATGGAAATATCGTTACTACGATCCCGGCGGGTTGCCTTCCCTTCGAGTAAGCCGACAGACAGAGCCCTCAGACATGACTTCGCCCGCTCCCCTTTTCGTCTGATCGAGAACGCGAATGAACGAACCAAATTCAAGAACCCGGGTCAGCTGCTTTGTTTGCGCGCAGCGACCGAACAGGGTGTCCCAAAAAGTGGTCCCGTCCGAAGAAGTTAGCGCTTTGATCTTCGCCAACCCGCTGCGACAGCCTCGGCTTCCGAACAAAACCACCTTTCCCCCTTGGCTGGGCTGATCAGAGTGGCGCTGTAATATTTTTGTCCGGGCATATGATAAATGCGTTCGCCCCGGGCCGATATGTTGCCCTTGATGTTGCAGGCGGCATTTCCACCGCCGAAAACCGAACGCGGGGCCGTTGTTGGCACGTCTTCATTGTGTTGTGCTCGCCAGTCCACGGTGTTTGAAAAGACCCCCTCCACAAACCGGCCCTCGCAGCCTCGGCTTTCGATTGTTGCGGCGCATATTCCCCGTGGCTGTACTTGGGCCAATCGAGAGCTTGCCCATGCTCGACCATCCACGCCGCCACGTTGGCGCCGTCGGATCGCGCGCAATCTCCGACGAAACGCCCGTAGCGATCCCATGTAACGAATGAGCAATGAACCGTCGTGGAGGCAGCCAGGTACTCGTCCAAAGCTTGGGCGGAACGCCGGCCGCAGGGATATTCGAACCCCTTCGCGTCATCGCAGTACTGGCGGCTCTCCGGCGCGTCGATCCCGTTGAGACGAATTCGTTGACCATGCACCTCAATCGTATCGCCATCGATGACCGAGGCGACCCCCGCAATTGCGACTGGCTTCGGCTTGATCAGGTTTTGCAGATTGATCTCCGGCAGCGAACCGGTGTTGTGCATCACAAATTGCGTCACCAGGGCGGCGGCCGCCGCTACAGTTACCAGGACAAGGCGAAGCGGCACATTTAGCCAAGGGCTGGCGCGAGGGTGTTTGGCGTCGAACTGCTTCATCTGCTTCTAAACAGCCTTTTGAGCAGTCTCCAGAAGCTGACGGTGGTGGTGCGGTTATAAACCCGATTGTAAGCCGCTCGCTTAGGGTCGGTGACCCATCCCATTCCGCGTGGAGCTTTCAGGCCGAGTCTCTGTTTTACCATTCGCTTGACGGATGTCCGGGCCGCAATGCTGCGTTTAATGCCTGGTCTGCGGATTCCGAGTTTCATTTTGTTCCCCTATCTCTCGCAACCCACGCCATCATGATCACCGTCTAGGCGGTTGGGGTCGGACTGGCCGACCGCAACGGGCCCTTGGACAACCGGGTTGTTGCCCCTACCACCGGCGCAGTCCAGATCGGGGCCGTTACTTGGTACGGTAGATGCCAGCTGCGGCGCTCCGCGGTATCTTTGAACGACAGCCGTCATCCGTTGCCCGTCGCCCTCGATCTTCGTGTTGTTACTGCTGGGGTTGAACGGGTCGACCGTCTGCAGAAGTTGGTTCTGGCGTGTGGAGTCGCCTGCCGCCAAGGTCACGGTATCGTAGTTGTTGAGGTAGTCGGCCGTGCAGCCGCTAACACTCAAGGTGACGATCGCGACGCACGCAGAGGTTTGCCTTCGCATTGCGTCGCCCCTATACCGCGGAGGGATTGATGCCGGCTGATTTCAGCTTCGCTCCAAGTTCCGCTCGCGTGGCGCAAGCCGCCTTGTCACCAGCAACGCATTTGTTGTTCGCATCCTTCCAGTCCAACAGCGAGGTGTTGATCCAGCTGCCAGGCGCGCGTGCAATCCCATAGGGCGTAGTTGGTGCCCCGGGCGCGATCGACGCTGCTGCGGCCCCCGCTTGTCGATGCGGCGCACGCTTCCAGCCATTAATGATGAGACAATTCTTCATGAAATTATCCTCGGCAATTGCATTTCCCAGAGCGTTGCCAATCCCGGCGCCGGCGACAAATCCTGGCGACCCGATGGCAATATACCCTTGGTCGACCGACCTTTTTTGCAGTTCGCATTGTGCATGGGCGACGTCGAAGCTCGGCCCATACCCGATCTGAAAATAGTCTGCTTGATTGCTAGTTTGACAGCCGCACAGCGCAGCAGCGGCACAGAGTGCCAGCAATGCTTTTATTTTCATACCCCCAGCCCTCCCACGGCTGAGGCCAGCATCTCTCAAGGCAAATATTAGCGCAAGGCTAATTCTGTTCTGGTAGATGCTCGTGGGTTTCACAACTTTGCTGTAGCCTGGCATTGTCCAGGTTTTGTGGGCGCAGCCAAGCTGGGCAGCCTTTCGCCCTCCCGCCTAGCGGGTCGTTATGCGCCCAATGTTGGCAATCGCCGATTATGCGCGCAACGACCGTTTCGAGGCGCGCCGCCGCAGCGCGCCGACGATGGCCAGGCGATGGGCCTCGGCATGGGGGTCTACGGTCCCAGCAAAAGCTATCTTTCGTTCGGCTCGGGCGTCGTCAGCGGCAGTTGTTCCGGCACGGTCACGCCGATCCGTTCCGCACCCTGGTTTCGCTGACGGGCTCGGGCTTCTGCTGGAAAGGGTGCTGCGCTCGGGGACGCAACTGCGCTATGGGCCGGGTTCCGCATGGGAGCGCTTTCCCACGCTGCAATTCCCAATGGTAGGTTCCTCCGCTGCCCAATTCTGAACAGCGATGCCGGCGCAGCGCTTCTCGATCGTCCGAACGTTTGGTCAATCCAAGATCCCACAACCGGTGGTGGACAGCGACCTGGGGCCTGGCAGAGTGAGGTTGCTGACCAACAACTATGTGCCAATCACGCTTGTTGTTGCGACGCCGGGCGCCGCGGCGGGGCCAGAGGGCGGGGCTCGTCAGCTTCTTGAAAGCTTGCCCGAGTAGTTTTGCGCCTCGGTGATCTACAAACGTGAGGCTAGCGTGGACGTACCTAATTTCAGTCTATTGCATCCGGCATGGCGGGAGACGAACTACGCCATGCAACGGCAGCAGTTGGGACATGCCAAGTGGGAAGGCTTTGAGGAGCACTTGCTGTGCGGGGCGCGCCGCGCCGCGCCGATGCCGACCTTGTTGGAATGATCCATGCGCCTCGAGATCGCTATCGTCACTGCCGAAAGCAATCGGCATTGGCCCCAATAGCGTCGGTAAGCCTTCCCTTCTCAACGTTACTATATATGAGCCATCTATGAAATCTATGCTACTCGCCCTGTCCGGGATACTTTTGGCTACGACTGCAAATGCTGCCAATGGCAGTCATATACTAGCAAGCCTTCCCGAGATTGAGCTTGCGCTGACTACCGGCAAGCAAGTGGATGTTACTGTCGATTTAAGTTTGTGTACTCCAGCGACTGGCGATACGCCGCCCACCAAGACGCGAGGAGGCATTCGCATAGATGCGTATAGGATCACTTCTGACGGCACCCTTGCTTTTGCGGATCAGCACTTTACGATTGATCGTGACGGTAAGCCCATTATTCAATTTCTTCGCTACCGAATTCGGTCTGACGGTGACGCCGAATTCACCATGGTCGTATTCAACATGCCAAGCTATGAGAAAAAAGGTAACAGCTTGGCCTACAAGTGCGCGATCAGTCGCGGGTTGAGTTTCTTCGCTCCACAGTGATCGCCGCGGGCGATGTCGGATTGGCTGAGGAAACGCGTTGACCTGCGGCGGCACTGTAAAGGTAACAGCGGTCGATGCAGGGATAGCTAGCCGGGACGGCTGTAATGCGTGACGATGATGCCGCGGGCCGCCAGCTTGTTCTCAACTATGCCCACGGACGTCTGCCGTAACCGGCGGCAGTCTGCCATTCCAACCTTTGCCGGCCTGTCCACTAGAGGCTCCAAGCCGCCGGCAATTCGGCGAACCGTCTTCCGGTTGCTGCCCAAGGGCAATCGCTGACATCCACTGTCGAAAGGTCGACGAGTAGAGAAGTACGACGTCTCCAAGCTTGACCAGCGCTCCGCTTACTCTTTTCGGGGCAGAGCAGGATTGGGTGGCGATTCGCCGCCGGTTCCAGGGCGCACCCGGCGACCGCGATCCCGAGCAACTGGGGAATATTCAAACGGCACTTCTGAGGAGAATTACTCAGGCGTCAACACTCGTCAGCTTTTCGACAGGTAGGCCTGTTAGAAGCAGAGCGCTTCCATGTTGACGGGCCCGCAGACGGATCTGGTCAACGACATGGCAGGAAGCCTCGCAGAAGTATCGATCCATTTTGCCACAACAGATTCGTGCAAACCGTAGGGCTCGCTTTGGGGTCGGGAGCCGCAGCCACATGCATGCTCTCGAATGTCATGCGCTGCGGAACCACCTGCTTCGCGGCCTTGAGGAGCGGCGGGCGTACTACTTTGTTCCGACGACGGAGAAGGTATTGATGAACACAGGACAGGCACAGCGGAGCGCAAGTTCTTCCTCGGCGCCTTCTGAAGAAGGCGAGCAGGAAAGTTACAGCCGCGGCGTCACCCGAGCCGTGGCGGATTGGGTCGAATTCTTGACGGGATACCGGACGCCCACCTCCGCGCGCACGCAGATCCTGGACAACTGGGTTGTCGAAGAGGGGCAGGGCGATGCCGAGAACCGGCGACAGGCGCGCGCACGAATTAGGGCTTCCGACAACACGGCCTCGCATTCGCTAGATTTGTCCAGCCTCTCCCTGACCGCTTTGCCCGCCGAGCTGCCGCCAAGGTTGCTGGAACTGCGCGCCAGCCACAACGAGCTGATCAACCTGCCCGCTGGGCTTCCACTTGGTCTCCAGCGTCTTTTCATTAGCCACAACCGATTGACTAGTTTGCCGGACGCTCTTCCCGCGACGCTCTCTCAGCTCGAGGTGGCCGATAACAGCTTAACCAGTCTGCCGGCCAACCTTCCAGCTGGGCTCGAGATGCTGAACGCAAACGGCAACAGACTAAGTAGTCTGCCAGACGCTCTCCCCAGCAGGCTCACCTCGCTCGCGGTTAGTGGCAATCAGCTGACCAACCTGCCCGAGTCTCTCCCATCGGGGCTCATTGAACTCGATGTCAGCAGCAATCAACTGGCCAACCTCCATGACCGTCTTCCGAGCACGCTCCAATCGCTCAATCTTAGCGGCAATCGGCTGACCAGCCTGCCTGAGGATCTTCTTGAGGGTCTCGTGCCGCATCTTAGTCTCAGCTACCCGCATTTAGAGAACCTCGAATTCTCGGATAACCCGCTGCCGGACGACGTCCTCGCTAATCTGGTGGCGGCTGAAGCGCCGCTGCAGCCTGCGCAGCAATCGCTATATGAGGCTGCCGCGCATTGGCTCGCGGAGGACACGTCGGCGCTGGGCGAATGGCAGCACTTTGCGGATGAGCCAGGCGCCCAGGACTACGCACAGTTCCTGGATCGGTTACGAGGCACTGTGAACTACGGTAATGACGAGTTTCGGCAGGCAGTGGCTCACGATTTGCGGCAGGCGGCGGCCAATCCGAGATTGCGTGAGCAGTTTTTTGCACAAGCTTCCGAGGCCAACGCGACCTGCGAGGATCGTGTTACCTTGCACTGGAACGGCATGCAGACCGCGCGCCTCAATTCTGACGTCGAGGACGGGATGTATGATGATCGGCTTGGCGAACTGATCCAGCGCGGCCGTGTCGCGTTCCGCTTGGACGCGCTAGACGAGATCGCACGCGACAGGATCAACGTACTCGTCAGCGACGACCCGAACGTGGACGACATCGAAATCTACTTGGCCTATCAACATCGGCTGCGCGACCCGCTAGAGCTCAGTCACGTCGCCCCTGACATGCGTTTCCTGGCGGTCTCTCACGTAAGCGAGGATGATGCGGCGCGGGCGCTGGACCTGGTCCGTGAGAGGGAAGCGAACCAGTTCACCGACTACATGGCAACCCGCTGGCAACCCTGGGAGACGGTGCTGAGGCGCATCGCTCCGGAAGAACATGAAGCGATGCAAGATCGGCTGGTCGAAGCCATGGGCGAAGAGTTTCAAAGCCGCTTGGATCAGCGAATGGCCGAGCATAGTATGCTGGGCGACCCGGATGCCGAGCGGGTGCTCGGAGCCCAAGTTCGAAACGAAATCGCTGGCGAGATCAAACGCGAGGTCATGCACCGGGTGCTCGCAGACCGTGGTCTCGAACAATGAGAGTTCCCAGCCCCGCGGGGGAAAGCGTTGAGGCCATTGCTACATAGAAGACGGGTTGCAACGAGTGCTGGCGCCCGCATCGCCGAAAACATGCTCGGCCGCCGGAAAGCTGCGGTCGCGCACTTCCTGCGCGTGAGCCGCGATCGCCGCGATTTTCGGCCCAGATTCGTCAAGCGCTATGCCGATCTGGGTAAGACTGCCGAGGCGCCCATACAGCCTAAGACGGCTAATGCTTCGGCCACCGAATAGAAAATCGCAAGATGTGTGGCGCGACCATTTTCCATTGCGCTCGAGGCGGTAGGCGTCGCTATGCGCTTGCGGTTCGTCCACTCATGAATCGCTCCCCAAGGAAGCGCGCGTTAGCGGCCAATTCATGACAGTTCCGTGGGAATCGAGCAACGACGTCCGTCAAACTCGTGATCGCCGATCGCAAAGCCGGCGGCTGCGTTGGCAGCACTTGGAAAGAGCCATTCCTTGGCGTCCGCGATCGTTGCCTGTAACGGCAGTTCACAGTATGAACGCTTCGTGGCCGGGAGGACCCGCGCCACGGCCCCATGGGTGTTGCGCAACAACTGTTTCACCTCGATTTGACCTCTTCCAACCATTCGCAGACCACAGGCGGTCATGTCGCTTCGCTCTCGAAGCCTAATAGCCCCCACGTTCACAGCCGGAAGAAAAATCGCGCCGATTGATCCCGCTTGCGGGTTGCCCCGGTCGGTCGTTCAATCGAAAGCTTGGTGCGAGGCGCAATTCCCATGTTCAAATCAAGCAGATGTTGGTCCAATGCCTTGTCCGTGGTCGTCAGGCGATGATTCAGGCGCAGATAGTCCATCCAGGTCGGCGTGCGGAAGGTTTCTGTCCAAAGCGAAGGATCCTGGAGATCGCGCTGGAGGTTCCAGTGCCGAGCACCGACGCGCCTTTGCACTCGCCGCCGTTCCTGCATCCGGTCCAGGAAAGCTTCGACGTTCGTCTCCGGTATTGCGTACTCGATCTTGACGACGATCGGGCCGCTTCTCGGCTTCAGGTCGATGGCGAGCTGCGGCGTTTCGAAGCCAAAAGGATCCTGATCAGAATCTTGCCATTGACGGATAGGCATCAGGAAGCCGGTGGCCGCCACGATAACGAGCGCACCAGCGGAAGATTCCAGGGCTGTGGTAAGCGAATAGCTCTCAGCCACTGAGCCCCACAGCCAACTGCCGGCAGCGATACCGCCCGACAACAGGGCATAATGGATTGACAGCGTGCGACCAACAACCCACCTTGGGCTTGCCAATTGGATACTCACGTCAAGCCCCGTCCAGGTGACGACCCAGCCCGCGCCGCCGAGCGCCAGCGCAATAGCCGCCACCACCACTGAGGAAGTGAAAGCAAGGGATAGACAACACGCCGCACAGGCAATGCATGCCAGTGTTGTCAGGCGCTCCTGGGACAGAGACCGCCTCAAGACATTGTTGCAAATGCCGACGCATAACGCACCCGTCCCGAAGCCAGCCATCAGGACACCATAAACGATTGGTCCTCCCCCTAGTTGATCGCGGGCGACGAGAGGCAGGAGCGCGAGTATGGAGATGCTGGTCAGGCCAAAAAGCGCTCCTCGCGCGATGGCCGCCATGATCTCCGCAGACAGGGCCGTGAAGCGCGCTCCGTCATGAATGGCAGTGGTCAATGGCTCGCGCGGGAGAGGAGAAGCGCGAACACCCCATGTGCGTCGCCCTATGGTCCACAGCAGCGCTACATAGGTCAGTGTCGCCACAGCGAAAGCTGTCAGAGGTCCAAACGAGGCAACGACGATGCCACCAAGCGCCGGGCCGACGCTTCGAATGGCGTTGTATCCAACCGAGATGAGCGTGACCGCGGCTGGGACTTCGCGTTTTCGCAAAATATCGCCGACCGAGGCGTGCCAAGCAGGATCGGTGAAGGCGGCGCCTACTCCGGCTAAACAGCTGAATGCGAGAACCATCCATGGATTGAAAATCCCCATCGCCGCAAGAACAGTCAGCATCGCCGAGGACAACGCTATCGCGCACCAGCCGGCGAACATGAGATTGCGGCGGCTGTAATTGTCCGCAAGGGCCCCGGCGATGATCGACAGGACGAACACCGGCAGCGTGGTCGAAGCTTGAACCAGGGCAACCATCACGTCCGAGGTCGAGATGGTTGCCATCAGCCAACTGATGGCGACAGTTTGAATTAGCCAGCCGAGGCTGGCGACCTGGGTGGCAAGCCAGATCGAACGAAAGGTTGCATTCTCGAGCGGCGCAAATGTCGCTGACGAAGCCGAACTCGCATCTTCGTGCGCCACCCTGCTCATTGGGTTGAGGCCTCCCTCGGTCTACCGGGCGTGTTAGAGGGGCCCCCCTGCGCACGTGGCCATGGGGGAATGGCTCCATGAGCGCATTTTGTCGGCGCAGCGCAAGATATTTCTTTACCGCTGGCACTCTGGCGCAAACGATTGCTTCATCTGGAATTGCCACTAACGCGCTTTCATGATTGCTGGGTCCTTGTCACGTCCTCGCCTAGTGCCAGGAAAGAATTTCCCGGGAAAAGCCCACTTAGGCAAATATACACATCCGGTTCGCAATCCCCTTGGGTCACAGTTATCAAAGCGAGGCAGTGAACGTTGTTGCCGTCGAGGATCGCTCAACTCAGATTGTTCCGATGTGGAACCGACGTTTTCAACCACGGCTATTCTGGGAAGCTCATGAGGCTTGGGAGCCTCTATGGCGTGCTGCGAAATAAAGCACCCAGCATCGCCTGCTGTTCAAGGGATTGATGTGTTGGCAGCGGCCGGGGTGAAGATCCGCGAGGGAAAACAGGTTGCTACCGCGCGCCAGTGCGGCAAGAGCTGCAACGCTTTTTTCTTCGGTGGCGGAGATAACACCTGGTCGCGAACTTCCTCAATGGATGGCCGGAAGACCGCAGGGACCCGATTCACGAAGCTGTGCTAAGGGCCTGTTATAATGCACATGACGGGTGAAAACCCGTAAGCGCGGCACACATTCGGCGCGAAGCTGAGCGCGAGGCGAGAACGCGACGGCGAGTCCGGAGCCGACGGACATCGTGAAGCGACTATGGTTCACATCTTCGAAATCGCCTGCACAAGCCCATGCGAATTGTATGCAGATGCTTCAGATGCCGCCCATGCAGAGGTATTTCATTTCAAGGTAGTCTTCGAGCCCGTGGCGCGAACCCTCTCGCCCAATCCCGGATTGCTTCACCCCGCCGAAGGGCGCCGCTTCCGACGACATGCGTCCGGTGTTGATGCCCACCATGCCATATTCCAACGCCTCGGCCACACGCCACACACGCTGCAGGTTCGAGGCATAGAAATAGGCGGCCAGGCCATAGATCGTGTCATTTGCCTCGTGCACGACCTGATCCGCATCGTCGAAGCGAATGATCGGGGCCAGCGGCCCGAATGTCTCCTCTTGCGCAATCGTCATCTCGCTGGAGACTTCAGTGAGGACCGTCGGTTGGAAGAATGTACCCTCCTTGCCAATGCGTGCGCCCCCGCAGCGAATTGCACCGCCTTTTGCGACGGCATCGGCGATATGCGATTCTATCTTGGTCAGCGCATGCCTATCTATCAGCGGGCCGACGGCGACACCTGGATCGAAACCGTCACCAACCCGAAGCTGGCGAACCCGCTCCACGAATTTGTCGACAAATTTATCGTGAACGCCCGATTGGACGTAAAGGCGGTTCGCGGAAACGCAGGTCTGGCCGGCGTTGCGGAACTTGGCCTGGATCGCACCGTCGACCGCCGCATCGAGGTCGGCATCGTCGAAGACGATGAAAGGCGCGTTGCCACCGAGTTCGAGGCTGACCTTCTTGATCTGGTCCGAGCACTGGCGCATGAGCAGCCGTCCAACCTCGGTCGAGCCGGTGAAGCTGATCTTGCGCACCCTGGGGTTTGTGCACAGTTCGCGTCCTACGGCGTCGCCCTCAGACGCGTAGATCAGGTTGACCACGCCTTCGGGAAAGCCAGCCTGATGCGCTAGGGCGAACATTGCACCCGCCACGAGCGGGGTCTGTTCTGCGGGTTTCAGTACGATCGTGCAGCCTGCCGCCAAGGCGGGCGAGATCTTGCGCGCCACCATGGACGCCGGGAAATTCCATGGCGTGATCGTGCCGACCACGCCGATCGGCTGCTTGATCACCAGCAAGCGACGATCCGTCGATGGCGCCGAGATCGTCTCGCCATAGACTCGGTTGGCCTCTTCGGCGTACCACTGAAGGTAGGCCGCCGCATGCGCCACTTCTGATTTCGCCTCAGTTAGGGGCTTGCCCATCTCCGCCGTCAATATCGCGGCAAGGTCATCGGCGTGGTCGATAATCAATTGATGCCAGCGCCACAGAACGTCGCTCCGTTCACGGGCCGTCAATGCCGCCCATCCGGGTTGCGCGCTATAGGCTTTGGCGACAGCAACACTCGTCTCTTGGGCGCCCATATCGGGTAGCTCTGCCAGCAGTTTGCCCGTCGACGGGTTGAGGACCACAAATGTGCGCTCACTGACTGGTCTGGCCAGCGCCGGCAGGTGATCAAGGCGGGCAAACAGGTCAGGCGATTTGAGGTGGCGGATCAAAGTCGTTAACAGCGGCAATATCGATTCCCCAGAGGCTCTTGGCCTTTGCGGCCGAATGGACATCTACTGCGCACATATGGTTTTTGCATAGGACCACCTCTCGCGAAAAGTCGGGCATCCCTTGGGTCGGGTGGACCTGTCGCGGGAAAGGCGGACGGGCAGCTTCCGTCTGAACCGGCGAGGCCCCAACGGCCGATAACGTCGTCGTCCACAGTCCCAATTTGCCCCAAGCGATCACCTTCTCCTTGCGTGCCCGGTAGCTCTTGCCTTCTTGCTCCGCCTGTCTCGGGTATCGCATCGGGCCGTAAAGCGTGTCGTCACCTTAGCCCCTTACGAGCGGACCGTGGACGGCGCATGAGTCGTTGAAGCCGCCGGTCTGCGCCTTCCAGATTTCTCTTGTTTGCTAAGCCTAGCGCAGAAGTTTCGGCTATCAATCGGGACTAGCCTGACGACCTGCCCACATTGCAATGGTTACAAAGGAGACGCATATGGGAGCGGCGAAGTGGTTCTACAGCACCAAGGTATTTGGGTTTATCCAGCCCGGCAATGGCGGTCAGGATGTTTTTGTCCACATTTCCGCCGTTGAAAGAGCGGGGCTTTCCACCCTCGCTGATGGCCAGAACATCAACTATGAAATCGAACAGGACCGCGGCACCGGCAAGTCCTCAGCTGGCAGTCAGCAAAGCCGGCTGAATTTTCCCCTGGCTGGCAAGAGCCGATGAACGCGATAGAATGACGGTGGTCTGACGCCGCACGAGAAGAGCAGACGAGAACAGAGCTCGACCGGACGGCTTGATCAGCAGACTGCTGCAAGCCCGCGTGAAGCCAAGCGGTTGAAGGGAAGGCGTGATAATAAGCCCCGCCTCAGCTGCGCGCCGCAGAACAATGCTCGATTGCTGAATCAAGCCGCGACCTCCTTGCGGGTCCGCTTCGCCGTATCAGGCTTTTCCGGCACTGCCGGCTTTGCGGCCGAGACCCATCGTCTTGGCCAATGCCGAGCGGGCAGCGGCGTAGCTCGGCGCGACCATGGGATAATCCGCCGGCAGAGCCCATTTGGCGCGATATTCGTCCGGCGTCAGTCCATAGCGAGTCGACAGATGGCGCTTGAGCGATTTGAACTTCTTGCCGTCCTCAAGGCAGATGATGTACTCCGGCGTCACCGATTTCCTGATCGATACGGCAGGCTTGAGAACCTCCGGTTCTTCCGCCGAAACACCGCCGCCAGCCGTCCCTTTGAGTGCCGCGTGCACCTGACTGATTAAGGCAGGGAGCTCACCGACCGGGACCGGATTGTTGGAAACATAGGCTGAGACGACATCTGCGGTGAGTCCGATGAGGACGTCGAAGGTGTTGTCGGCTTCTTCTGTCATGAAACTCTCCGGGTGGTTTGAAAGACAGTCGCGGACGTGTCGTTGCATAGGGCTGGTTGTCGCTGAAAGCAATAAAGGCTCGGCAAGACTATTGCGATAGCGGTCCTGTCACTGCGGTCAATAGCGGCCAATTAGGCCGTCTTGCGCGTATTCATCCTGCCGCGGCTAGCGCATCCCAGGCTCGACATAGCATAGCAGCGATCCCGAAACGCCGCCAAGTCTGGTCTCGCTATTCTGGAGATCGGAATCGATCATTCGGAAAATTCCACAATGGCTGCCTCGGCCAGCAGAGCTGGCCGCCTGGGAAGCAGCAGAATCGAACGCAGGGCCGATCTGGTCGAGACCGGCAACCATTGCACCGATCACCCCGGGTGCCAGTATGAGCAGATTGCGGGCCACTCGGCCGGCCGCTCAACGAACGAAGTGGAGGATGGGCGGCTTCGTCACCGACAAGCCGATGGGCCGAAAGGTGCTAAAGAAGACGAAACGAAGCGGCTGTTCCAGCCCCGTTACAGCAGCCGCCCGCAGCGGCGAGCGCATTATCGCCTAAAGCCTCCACTTGATCGGTAATCAGAGGGGCAGTTGCGAAAACAGGCACCCCTGACTTAGACTGAATATCAGCATCAGCTCGCAGGGAACACGTCATTTCAACAACGACGTGCGGAAGTGCTCCATGTTCTCTTCAACGCTTTCGCGGCTGAGGTCACCCGTCTTCCTGTCGCGAATCATTTCGTACATGCGCTCATGAAGTCCGACCGCGCGCCACTTGCCGCTGACCTCAAGCGACTTCTGGACCCACGGCGCGACCATTTTCAGAACGAAGTCGGCGATCACCACGATCAGTGGGTTACCAGCTGCCTTGTAGATAGCGCGATGGAAATCGAGGTCGGCCTTGAGGAGTTCCTCGATTGGCGAGTTCGCGTCATCCGACAGTCTCTTCAAGCGGTCGATGCACTCTCTCATGACAGTAAGGTCCTCGTCCGTGCGCCTCATCGAAGCGAGTTCCGAGCAGTTGCGGTCGAAGATGTATCGCAGTTCCATCAGCATTTCGGGGGTCGAACTCTGGAGGTAGAGCTTGAACATGGCCAGTGGCATTGCCGGAAGGCCTTCGTCCTTGCGGATGTAATTGCCGAATCCGTGCCTGGTATCTACGATCCCCGATACTGCGAGCGTCTTGATCGCCTCCCTGATTGGTGTCCGGCTTATTCCCAGCTTCTGGGCCAGCTCCTTTTCGTTCGGAAGTTTGTCGCCGGGAGCGAGGTTTCCATTAGCGATCTCGCCTGTGATGTAGTCGAGTGCAATATCCAACCTGCTTGGGATTTTCTTTGCATCAACAGACAGCATTCCTAGTCACGCTCCGGTCATAAATGAGGAAGGTACGAGGTCATACCGCGTTTTGCCTTTTGCGACAAACACCCGACTACGGACGGCCAGCGGGTATCGGAATTTTTTCGCTGATTTGTCCCAGCCGCTTGGAGACCTTCGGATCGAACGGGAACATCAACCCCGCAGCAAGGAAGCCGCCGTCGACATTGAGCGTGTGCCCGGTGACGTAGGCTGCCTCATCGCTCGCCAAGAACACTGCCGCGTCCGCGATTTCTGACGGTTCGCCATAGCGGCGCTGCGGGACGAGCCGATGATACGCCTCCCGGGTTTCGACCGTGTGCATGACCTTGGATACCTCTGTGAGGATGGGGCCGGGCGCGATGTTGTTGACGGTGATCCCCGATTCGGCAAGCTCGACCGCCATTACCTTGGTGAGGAGCTCGACGCCGGCTTTCGACGCGCCATATGCGGAGCGCCCGACGCCTCCCTTCTGACCGGACAGAGAGGCGATATTGATGATTTTCCCATATCCCTTGGCCGCCATGATCCGTGCAAACGCCTGCGCTACGAGGAATGTCCCAGTCAAGTTGATCCGAACGACGCGTTCGAATTCTTCTCTCGTGCTCTCGAGGAACAACGTGGTTGCACCTACGCCCGCGTTGTTGACCAAGATGTCGACGGTGCCGAACCGTTCGATTGTTTTCTCCACCATAGCGGCGACGTCCTCGTCGACAGAAATGTCGGCGCGAACCGCCAACGCTTTTTCGCCTAGGCGCGCCGCGGCCTCATCTGCCACGTTCGAATCACGATCGACGATGACCACGTTCGCACCTTCGCGAACGTAAGCTTCCGCTACCGCGAGCCCGATCCCCCGTCCTGCGCCAGTCACCACGGCGGTGCGGTCCGACAGTCTCATTGCAATCCTCCTTGGCAGATGTGACGTATAAGGTATGAGGTATGACCTTGACAGCGTTATGGGCTCCTTCTATGAGTCTTGTCAAGAGTAGAGCTCCGGTTGGGGTGAGGAGGTAGGTTTCCTCGACCGGGAGTGTGGGAGATTAGCGTGCCTTCAACTGCGAAGTTAAAAGCCGTGTTTTACGGCGATGATTTCACAGGTTCGTCAGAGAACCTGGCGCAGTTCCATCGGAACGGCGTCAACGGTAAGTTGTACTTGGCGCGTCCCGCTACGGAGAAGGTTGCCGCCGATTCCCAACATTACGATGTACTCGGTTTCGCGGGCACCGCCCGGGCGCTGTCGGGAGCCGAGCTCGACGCCGAACTTGATAGCGCCTTCTCGATCATAGCCAGACTGAACAGCGCCTTCATTCAATACAAAATCTGTTCGACCTTCGACTCGTCGCCGACGGTCGGAAGTTATGGTGCCGTGCTCGACCGCGCCGCGAACCACTTTGGAAAACGTGACGTCCCCGTGCTCGCGGCCACCCCCGACTTCGGACGCTACACCTGCTTCGGAAATCATTTTGCGCGCTTCGCAGGCAGGATTGAGCGGCTAGACCGTCATCCAAGTATGTGCCGCCATCCTAAAACGCCGATGCGCGAGGCCGATCTTCGCATGCATCTGGCCGGGCAGACGGACAAGGAGTTCGTCAATGTCACACTTCCCATGATCCACAACCGCACCAAGATGGACGAATCTGTCTTCAAGTCTTTCCGGGACGGAGCGGGAGTCATTTTCGACGGCGTCGAAAATGACGACCTGGCCGCGGTCGCGGATTTGTTGTGGGCGAGGGCTTCGACGCAGCCGATTTTCGCGCTTGCTGCTCAAGGTCTGGCGCAGCAGCTTGGCGCGCTCTGGGCTCGGTTGGGACTCCTGTCCAGGTCCAGGCCCGTCAAGACCGAGATACCCGGAGTCGAGAAACTGCTCGTATTGTCCGGCAGCTGCGCCCTTCAGACTGGACGCCAGATCGCTGCTGTGGAAGCTGCTGATTGGAAGACCATTCATCTCGACGTCTCAAAGATCGCTTCAGGCGAGCAAGCTGCCGCGGCTGCGCGCGAAGCAGCTTTGAAAGCGGTTGAAGGTCTCGACCGAGGTCGCCCCACCGTGATCTACACCGCCCGTGGAGAGTCTGGCCGGGTGGTCGACGGCGAGGTTCCAGCGGAGCGCCTTGGAGCGATCTATTGCGACATTGCCCGTACGGTGAGGCGCGCCGTGTCCCTGCCGCGGATCGTCTTTTCCGGCGGGGACAGCTCCAGCTACGCCGTCAGAACGGTCGGTGCGGAAGCTCTTGAGATCGCGGTTTTCGACGAAGTGCAGAACTGCCACGTTTGCCGTCTTGACGCGCCAGGCGACGCCGAAATCGACGGCCTCGAAGTCATGCTCAAGGGAGGGCAGATCGGTGCCGACGACTTCTTCATGCGCGCCCTGAAGGGCACCGTCGGTTCGGTCGCGGCGTAGGAATCAGAAATGCATAAGAAGATCATATTCGAAGCGCGGGTCAACGAGTACGCGTCGCGTACATCCAACCCCAACATCCCGTACACCGCCGACGAGATCGCGGAAGCCGCGGTCGCGGCCCGCAAGGCAGGTGCGGCGATCCTACATTATCATGCGAGAACTCCGGATGGGGGGGCGACGAACACAGTCGAAGCCAACGCCGAAATCATCCGCAAAGTCAGATCGGCGACCGATCTGCTCATCCTCCCAACCCTTGGCTTCATCTCCAATGATTCGGACGCCAAGAAGCGTATTGATACGGTGGCCACTCTGGCGCTGGATCCGGCGACGAAGCCCGACATTGCTCCGATCGATACAGGATCGGCGAACCTCGAGCTTTGGGACCCTGAGCGGGCCGCGTTCGAAAACCCGGAGCGGCTCTATCTCAACACGACCGAAAGTCTGATGCATTATGCCCGGAGGTTGGCAGAAACCGGCGTCAAGCCAAAGCTAGTCACGTGGTCGGTCGGATTCACGCGGCGGGCGATCGCCTTGATGAATGCAGGTCTGGTCGCGGGGCCGGCCTACTTCCTGCTCCATCTGACGGGAGGGCGCTACATCACCGGGCATCCGCCGACGGAGGCCGGATTGATGGCGCACCTTGCGTTTCTGCCCGAGGACAGGCCTATCGAATGGACGGTGAACTGCCTGGGGGGAAACCTGCTGGACATAGCGCCAGCGATTTGCCGACTGGGTGGCCATATGGCCATCGGCATCGGCGACTACCCGTATCGCGAGCTTGGAACGCCCACGAACGCAGATGTCATATCCCATGCGGTCGAGATCGCCCAAAGAGTCGGACGCGAGCCCGCCACGCCCGCGGAGGCGCGGACGATCCTGGGATTGGACAGTAAGTAAAACGATCCGACATGGCGCCGCTCAGCCAGTGGCGTATTTGTAGTCTTTCAAAGGTATGACGTCATATCATGGTTGAGGCGAGCGCACAGCAGGAGCTCTTTGAAGGCGGGCAGATGCCAGCGGCTCGCATTCTTCTCCAGGCCGAAGGAGTCCAGAAGTCGTTCAACGGCGTCCCCGCGCTGGTCGACGGAAGGCTGACTCTCAAAGCTGGCACGGTACACGCCCTCTGCGGCGGCAACGGTGCGGGGAAGAGTACGTTTCTGAACATAACAATGGGTCTGCTGCGCCGCGACGGCGGTACGGTGCAAATCGACGGCGAACCGGTCGACTTCAAGAGCGCCGCGGACGCGCTACGCCATGGCATTGCGATCATCACGCAGGAGCTTTCTCCGGTTCCGGAGATGACGGTCGCCGAGAACCTTTATCTTGGTCGTGAACCTAAGCGACTTGGGGCCTTCGTGAACTTCGGTCAAATGCGTCGGGACGCCCAGGCATTTCTCGACGAGCTCGGTTTCGAAGTCAACGCGCGCGCAAAGATGGGGGAACTGAGCCTCGCGCAGATTCAGCTCGTCGAGATCGCGAAGGCCCTGAGCTACCGCGCTCACATCGTCATCATGGACGAGCCTACCTCGGCAATCGGCGAACATGAAGTCCATGTCCTGTTCAACGCGCTCCGCAAGATTACCGCGCGCGGTTCCGCAATCATCTACGTCTCCCACAAGCTCACCGAAATCTTCGAGATCGCGGACGAATACACCGTTTTCCGCGACGGCCGGTTCATCGAGACGGGAAACATCAAGGACATCGATCGTCGCCACCTCGTGACACAGATCGTTGGTCGCGAAGTGAAGCTGGTGGAGAAGGGTAAACCTCTAGAAGACGCTCCGATCCTCCTTTCTGTGTCGAACTTGGCACGCGGATCACACTTCCGCGACATCTCCCTGGAAGTCGCGTCGGGGGAGGTGGTGGGCATCTATGGGTTGCTTGGCTCCGGACGGACCGAGTTCTTAGAAACGATTTTCGGACTTCACTCTCCCACGAGCGGAGAGGTCATGTTCAACGGCGACAAGGTGAGACCCGGCCGCCCCAAGGAAGCGATCAGGCGCGGTATGGCCATGGTGACGGAGGACCGCAAAGACAGCGGCCTCGTCCTCTCGGCGTCGATCGCCCACAATATCACGCTCTCGTCGCTCGCCCTCATGGCAGTCAGCGGCTTCATCCGCGGCGACAAGGAACGAAGCGCCGTGCGCGACATGATCGACTCACAGCGCATCAAGTCGGCCTCGCCCGACGTCACCGTCGAGACCTTGTCTGGTGGAAATCAACAGAAAGTCGTTCTGGCGCGCTGCCTGCTAACCGACCCGCGGCTCTTGATCTGCGATGAGCCTACGCGCGGCATCGACGAAGGCTCGAAGCAGGAGATCTACGCGTTCCTGCGGGATTTCGCCGCAAAGGGCAATGGCGTTCTCGTGGTCTCCTCGGAGGCCCCCGAGATCATCCAGCTCAGCGACCGGATCGCAATCTTCAAACAGGGGCAGCTCGTCAACATCATCGACGGTGCCGACGCAACACAACGGACGCTCATGGACCTGGCGAGCTGATCGATGGCTGCTGGTTCCTCAAAGGGAGGATTTGAGCAATGAATACAATCGCTGCGGCAAAGCCCGGAAGCATGCGGGCAGGAGAACTGATCAGGCAGTTCAGCATCGTCCTGGTGTTCTTCCTGATCGTGGCGTTCTTCTCATTCGCCAGCCAATATTTCCTGACGTGGCCGAACTGGCTCAATCTTGTCCGGCAGTCGTCCATTAATGGCATTCTGGCTATTGGCGTCACCTTCGTGATCCTCACCAAGGGCATAGACCTGTCGGTGGGATCCGTCATGGCGCTGGCCGGAATGATCGCCGCCAGCCTGGTCACCGACACGAACGAGCACTTCGTGCTTTGGGGCATCCTGGCGGGGCTTGCCGTCGGCGCCGTCCTTGGGCTGGTCAACGGAGTGCTCGTCGCTGCGATCAAGGTTCCGCCGTTCGTTGTAACCCTCGGCATGCTTAGTGCCGCCCGCGGATTAACCCTGATCTTCTCGGATGGCCGACCGATTCCGAATCTATCGGACGCCTTCACATGGATCGGCGGCGGCCAAATCATGTACGTGCCGGTTCCGATCCTGGTCCTGCTGCTCGT
Source organism: Mesorhizobium sp. CNPSo 4661 (assembly GCF_057784215.1). Taxonomy (NCBI): domain Bacteria; kingdom Pseudomonadati; phylum Pseudomonadota; class Alphaproteobacteria; order Hyphomicrobiales; family Phyllobacteriaceae; genus Mesorhizobium; species Mesorhizobium sp. CNPSo 4661. The sequence goes on from NZ_JBWGIO010000019.1 coordinate 25,035, forward strand.
CTTTCTGATTGGATGGACCGTCCTGAACTACACGACCTTCGGACGTTATGTCTATGCAGTCGGTGGCAACGAGAAGGCGGCACGCACGAGCGGCGTCTCGACGAAGATCGTGGTCGGCTCGACCTACGTCATCTCCGGGCTTCTGGCGGGCCTGGCTGGGATCGTTCTCTCAGCCAGGACAACCGCAGCCCTGCCGCAGGCCGGCATGGGCTACGAGCTCGACGCGATCGCCGCCGTCGTCATTGGAGGGACCAGCCTTGCCGGCGGTCGCGGTTCGCTGCTCGGCACGCTCATTGGAGCGCTGATTATTGGCACCATCAACAACGGCATGGACCTGATGGGAGTGTCTTCCTACTACCAGCAAGTGCTCAAGGGCACCATCATCGTGGTCGCGGTCATCGCCGATCAAATCCGCAAATGACGCAATTTCAGGAATTGCCGCCGACAGGTCGGCGACAATGCCCGATCGCACAAGCATGCGCTCGGGCGGCTTCAACCAGAGGAGAGTTTGAAATGCAGATGTCTCGGAGGAACCTGCTCAAGGCAGGCGTGGGAATAGCAATCGGCGTGGCCATGCTGGCCGGAACACGAATGGCATTGGCGGAGGACAAAATTCGGATCGCTGCGTTATCGTTCGGCGAGTCCGGGGAATACATGAAGGCCTGGTCGACGGAAATCCAGAACCATCCGGCCGTGAAGTCCGGCATGGTCGAGATCACGGTTTTCGACGGCAAATATGACCCGCTGAACCAGGCTAACCAGATCGATACCGCGATCACCCAGCAGTTCAACGCCATCATCATGGCACCGTTCGACCTCCAGGCGTCGGCTCCCCCGATCGACAAGGCGGCGCAGGCCAAAATCCCGCTGATTGTCTCGGCGCTCAAGACGAAGTCAACGAATTACACCGCGTCCATCATCGTCAACGACACCGAGGGCGGCCGCATCATCGCCGAGGAACTCGGCAAACGGCTGCCGAAGGGCGGCAACGTCGTTCTCATGGAAGGCCCGATCGGCCAGTCCGCTCAGATCGAGCGCCGCGCTGGCGTCGACGCCGGGCTCGCGAAGTTCCCGAATTTGAAGCTCATCGAGGCCAAGACGGGCAACTGGAGCCGTGCCGAAGGCCAGGCCCTTATGGAGAACTGGCTGCTGGCTCATCCCGGCCAGATCAACGGCGTGCTTGCCGAAAACGACGAGATGGCGCTGGGTGCGATCGTGGCGATGAAGAGCGCCGGCATCGATCTCAAGACCGTTCCCGTTTTGTCGATCGACGGCATCCCCGACGCCAAGCGCGCGGTGAAGAAGGGCGAACTGGCGGTCTCGCTCTACAAGTATGCGCGTGCGGAGGGCCAGGGTGCCGTCGATCTCGCTCTGCATGCGATCAAGGGCGACAGCTACAAGCCGCAGGCAGAAATCTGGGGCTCTCTGATGGATTGGAAGGACGGCAAAGAGAAGGATTACGTCGTTCCGTGGCTGATCCTCGATTCCAGCAATGTCGAGAAGTACATGTAATCACAATGCTTGACTGCGGACGGCCCCTGGGCCGTCCGCATGATCTACTCCGAAATAAGGATTGAGCACCATGCAACAAAGAAAACTCGGGAAGACCGAGGTGACGCTGACCTCCCTTGGGCTGGGGACTTCACCGCTCGGTGGCTGCAACGTCGACGTGACCTTTGAGACTTTCGAAGCAGTCGTCCTCAAGGCCTATGAACTCGGAGTCCGCTACTTCGACACAGCGCCGCTCTACGGTCTCGGTAAGTCCGAGCACTCGCTCGGACATGTGCTCCGGAACAACGATCTTGTCGGTAAGGTGGTGGTCAGCACCAAGGCGGGGCGTATCCTCAAGCCTCAGAGCCGAGCCAAGCGCGCCGAAAGTCTTTATGGCATCGATTGGGTGAAGTCGCTGCCGTTTGTCGACGAGTACGACTATTCGTACGACGGCATCATGCGCGCCTTTGAAGACAGCCAGCAACGCCTGGGCATGGACCACATCGACATCCTGTATCTCCATGACGTGAGCGGTGAATGGCATCGCGAGTCATATGACACGCATCTCTCTGCCTTGAGGGCCAGCGGCTACAAGGCTTGCGACGAGCTGCGCCGCACGGGGTCTGTCAAAGCCGTCGGCCTCGGCGTCAACGAAACGGCGTCGGTCCTGCAGGTAGCCGAGGAGTTCGATCTGGACTGCTCGATGGTCGCTGGACGGTACACCCTCCTGAACCATGGCGCCCTCGACCATTTCTACCCGGAAATGCAGCGCCGAGGTATCGGCATCATCGCCGCCGGCATTTACAATTCAGGCATCCTGGCCGAGGGCAGCAAGTCAAGGACGACGACCCGGACCTACGACTGCCAGCCCGCACCCGAGGCGATTGTTCGCAAGGTCGAGGCACTTGAGGCCGTGTGCGAACGCCACGGCGTATCCCTTCCGACCGCGGCGACGCAATTCGTCTACGCGCATCCCTCGGTGACCGCGGTCGTCCAGGGCGCTTTGACGCCGGAACATGTGGCGGCGAACGTCGCCGCGATTTCCACGCCGATCCCAACGGCATTTTGGGATGACCTCAAATCGTCGGGTCTCATTCCCGCGGCCGCCCCAGTGCCTGCGGCGTAAAGGCGATGACGGTGGAGTTGGCTCGGCCAAGACCCTCGGATGTCCTTGTCACCTACCGTGTCGAAACGGCTGGAAGTCCCGAGACGTTGGCGGCCAAGATCGCAAGCGATCAATCCACCGGAACGTTCGTGCACCTGCCGGGAGAGACGGCTGAACTCAAAGCCCGCGCGGCCGCGCGGATTGTCGCTTTCGAGCAGCTGGACACCACCGAAATCCCTTCTCTTCCCGCGAGGGGAGCGGCTTTCAATCGGGCGCAGGTGACGATTGCTTATCCGCTCGAAGCTGTCGGCACCGACCTGTCGGCCCTGGCGACGGTGGCGCTCGGCGGTGTCTGGTCGATCAAGGAGTTCACGGGCCTTAGGGTCATAGGCCTTCAGTTGCCGTCCGAGTTCGACGGGATTTATCCCGGACCCCAATTCGGGATCGAAGGCTCGCGGCGGCTTACAGGGGTTTACGACAGACCGATTATAGGAACCATCATCAAGCCTGCGCTGGGTCTTACCCCTGATGAAACGGCGAAAGTCGTCGGCGAGTTGATCACATCCGGCGTTGATTTCATCAAGGACGACGAGAAGCTGATGTCGCCGCCTTACTCCCCATTGGAAGCGCGAGTGAAGGCCATCATGCCGCTCATTCGGGACCACGAGCAACGAACCGGGAAGAAGGTCATGTACGCCTTCGGCATTTCCGACGTCGATCCCGACGAGATGGTGCGGAAGCACGATATGGTGGTTCGCGAAGGCGGTAACGCCGCGGTCATCAACATCAACTCAATCGGCATGGGCGCATTCCTGTTCCTGCGCCGGCGTTCATCGCTCGTGCTGCACGCCCACCGTAACGGTTGGGACCTCATCACCCGGCATCCGGGCCTCGGTTTCGACTTCTCGGTCTATCAGCAGCTTTGGCGCCTGTTGGGCGTCGACCAGTTCCAGATCAACGGCATCGCGGCGAAGTACTGGGAGCCGGACGACTCTTTCGTTCAGTCTTTCCACGACCTACAGAAGCCGATCTTCCATGACGCCGACCGCCCGTTGCCTGTCGTTTGCTCGGGCCAATGGGGCGGCCAGGCACCCGAGACCTATCGGCGGACAGGACAGACAGTCGACCACCTCTATCTGTGTGGTGGTGGTGTGGTTAGTCATCCTGGCGGACCTGCAGCCGGGGTGAAGGCTGTTCGCGCGGCATGGGACGCTGCCGTCGCTGGAATCGAGCTCCAGGAACACGCGAAGTCTCATCCGGAGCTGGCGCAGGCGCTCGCCAAGTTTGGCTCGAAATCACCGATATCAGAAGGGAAATGACGCCATGGAGTACCGTCAACTTGGTCGGTCTGGCCTGAAAATTTCGCAATTGGTCCTGGGCTGCATGAGCTTCGGCGTCGCGGAACGCGGCAACCATGCGTGGACGTTGTCTGAAGAGGATAGCAGGCCTTTCATCAGGCAAGCCCTCGAACTTGGCATCAACTGCTTCGATACCGCCAACGTCTATTCTGACGGTACCAGCGAGGAGATTGTCGGAAGACTTCTCAAAGAGATGGCGCCGCGCGACGAGGTCGTCATCGCTAGCAAGGTCTACGGCAAGATGCGGAATGGTGCCAATGCCGTCGGCCTGTCACGCAAAGCGATCATTGCCGAGGCAGAGGCTAGCCTGAGGCGACTTGGGACCGACTACATTGACCTCTACCAGATCCATTTCTGGGACAACTCGACTCCGATCGAGGAGACGTTGGAGGCGCTGACCGACCTCGTGCGAAGCGGCAAGGTACGATACATTGGCGCAAGCAACTGCTACGCTTGGCAGTTCGCGCGCGCGCTCTACAAATCGGACGCCTCCGGATGGTCGCGCTTCATTTCGATGCAGGCGCAAATGAACCTCCTTTACCGTGAGGAGGAACGCGAGATGCTGCCGCTCTGCAGGAGCGAAGGCGTCGGCATAATAGCCTTCAGCCCCTTGGCGCGCGGACGTCTTAGCCGACCGTGGGAAGAAAGCAGCTTGAGGTCTGAGACCGACAACGTGACAGCACGATTCTATGGACATGCCGACGAGGCGGATCGGCGCGTGGTGGATGTCGTCGCCAAGATCGCCGCCGCAAAGAGCGTCTCTCGGTCGCTTGTCGCTATGGCGTGGCTCAACTCGAAGGCGGGCGTCACTGCTCCGATTGTCGGCGCGACCAAACTATCGCACTTGAAGGATGCGGCCGCGTCCCTTGACGTGAAGCTGACTGCAGATGAAATAAAGGAACTCGAAGCCCCCTATGTGCCCCATCAGGTCGTGGGCCTGAATTAATGCGGATTACCCGCCGTTTCAGCAACGAAGACCACGACATAGAAACAGCGGCCGAAATGCTCCGCAACGGTGAAGTTGTGGCCTTTCCAACGGAGACAGTTTACGGGCTTGGAGCCGACGCCAGCAATTCCGCCGGAATTGAAAACATCTATGAGGCGAAGGGACGCCCACGGCACAATCCGCTGATTGTCCATGTTGCCGACATGGATATGGCCCGCAGGATCGCCCAGTTCAACCAGAATGCCGAGTTAGTCGCTGCCCGGTTTTGGCCAGGCCCCCTGACGATACTGCTGCCGAAGAAGGATGATTGCGGACTGGCCCCTGCGGTGACTGCGGGCCTGGAGAACGTAGCGATCCGGTTTCCGTCTTCACAGGTTGCCCAACGCCTTATCCGAGCAGTTGGATTCCCGGTGGCGGCGCCGTCGGCCAACCTTTCGGGGAAGATATCCACGACGCGTTTCGCGCAAGTGGTTCACCAACTCGACAGCCGCATAGCAGGAATTATTGAAGATGACACCTGCGACCACGGGCTAGAGTCCACAATCCTGTCCTTGGTCGGAGCGCCTACAATCCTTCGTCAGGGTTCGGTTCCGCAAGAGCTGCTCGAAGAGCTTCTTGGCTCGATGGGGGAGGACAGCGACCCGCGCGAAATATCAGCGCCGGGGCAATTGAGAAGCCACTACGCGCCTCACGCTGCGGTCTGGATGCAAGTCGACCAGCCGAGGGCGAACATGATTTGGGTCGGTTTCGGACCGACATGCGAGGGTTGCCACTTGACGCTGTCCGCTTGCGGCGACCTGCAAGAGGCTGCTCGAAACCTATACGCAGTCATGACCGAGGCTGACGCTCTTGCAAAAGCGGGCGAGGTGATCGGATTCGCGCCGCTACCGATGGTCGACCTTGGCCGCGCCATAAACGACCGATTGAGACGCGCCGCCGCGCCGCGCTTAACCTGACTAGACTCATGTGCAGTAGCTTTAAATGCCGGAGTCGGCCCAAAAATCACTTGCATATAAAGGTATGACCTTATACCTTATACGTCGCCGACTTGGAGGAGCCGTGCTGGGAGGTATCGTGGAAGCAATTCACGACATCAATCTTCACGGGTGGCGCCGTATGGCGGTGCTCGCTCGCCACGGCCTCCAGGCGGCCCACCGGTAGCGCGCCTTCCAACGACATACGCAATGGGATGACCAATGACCGACCTCGAACTCAGGCCACTCGGAAAGACCAAAGTGCAGGTGACTTCGCTGGGGCTCGGCACGGTGCCCCTCTCGGGCTTCAACGCCGACGTCTCATATGACGAGTTCGAAGCCACGATCCTTGCAGGGTATTCGTCCGGAATCCGCTACTTCGATTGCGCGCCGATGTACGGCTTTGGGAAGTCCGAACACTACCTTGGGCATGCGCTCCGGGCGAACAAGCTGCGCCAAGACGTCGTGGTCAGCACCAAGGTTGGGCGCGTCCTCAAGCCCGCCAGCAGGACGAAGAAACTCGAGACCGTGTACGGCATCGACTGGATCGATCCATTGCCGTTCCTCGACACTTACGACTACACGTATGACGGTGTCATGCGTGCGTTCGAGGACAGCCAGCAGCGACTCGGTCTCGACTACATCGATGTCCTTCTTGTCCATGACGTCGGTCGCGCCTGGCACGGTGACCAAAGCGAATTCTACTGGGACCAGCTGCGCGCTTCCGGTTACAAGGCGCTCGACGAGCTCCGGTCGAGCGGCGCCGTCTCGGCCATAGGTCTGGGCGTCAACGAAACGGACTCGGTCGTCGGTGTCGCGCGCGAGTTTCAGATAGACTGCTCCCTGATCGCAGGGCGCTATACGCTGTTGAACCACGGGCCCCTCGAAGCCGCCTTTGACGAGTTACTCGAGCGAAACGTATCGGTGATCGCCGGGGGCATCTTCAATTCCGGAATCCTTGCGACCGGCGTTGGCGCAGCCACAGCCACGTATGACTACGGCAAGGTCCCGGCCGCCGTCGTGGAGAAGGTGAAGGCCATCGAGAGCGTTTGCGTGGAATATTCAGTGAGTCTGCCGGCGGCGGCAACGCAATTCGTTTACGCGCATCCGGCTGTGGCGACCATGGTCATGGGAGCGAAGAGCGCCGCCGAAGTGGACCAGAACATCAAGGCGATCAACGAGAAGATACCATCGGCGTTCTGGGACGCCTTGAAGGCTGCGAACCTCCTTCCGTCGAAGGCTCCGCTGCCGAAGGCCGGACCATGAATTGCGCCACCATCGGCCGTACTTTCCAATGTGACGCGGTGGTCGAGCCGGTTGCGTCAGCGGAAGCGCGCAAGGGCGTCGAAGCGCTCGTCAGAACTTATGGAGAGCTTCTTGCGATTTACTCGTTCATGCATCTCGCATTGAAGGAGAAGGGTATGCGCTTTTTGGTCGGCGAACTCGCCGACCGTGCAGCCGAGATCAAAGGGTCGGTCGCGGCAGCACGCTCTGCCTTGCCGGGGGTCGCTGGCCAACAGCACGCGTTCGCCCATCTGGGAAAGGCAGACCGTCTGCTCGCTGACGCGGACACGCTGCTGCAGCGCGGCGTCCTCGTCCAAGACGCGCCGCTCTTGGGGTTGCTTTCAAACGCCGTAACCGAGCTCGAGCGTTCGGCCGCAATACTCGACACAACGACTTTCGACACAAGCAGCTGCTGTGCAGGGTCTCTATCTGGTCATGGGGAGGAATACCATGGGAGCACATTCAATCTGGGTGCTTGAATACTCGCGCAGCCCGGTGCACCCGGTCAGCGGGGTCTATTACGGCGAGCACAATCGGGGAACGATGAACCTGCCGTTCGCCTACATACTTATCAAGACCAGCAACGCCGTCGTCCTGGTCGACGTCGGACACGACGCCGGCGACTTCGGAGGGCAGATCGCCAACTCGATTGGCGTCACCGGATGGACAGGTCCCGACATCGTCCTTGGCGAGTGCGGCGTGGGGCCACAGGACGTCACCCATGTGATCCTGACGCATGCACATTTCGATCACATCGGAGGCCTAAAATTCTTCCCCAACGCCAAGATCTACATCCAGAAGAAAGAGCTGGACTCCTGGATGTGGATCCTCGCCAAGGGCCGCCGCTTCCGCTCTCTGCAGGCGGGATTGAACCCTGCCGACATCCTCTACCTGACCCAGGCAAACATTGAGGGCCGTCTCGAATTGGTGGAAGGCGAGAGGGAAAATCTGCTGCCGGGAATTCACCTCTATCCCGCATTCGACACGCACACTGCGGGCTCGCAATATGTGGTGGTGCAGAACGGCGAGGGAGACGACAAGATCGTCCTGTCCGGCGACGTGGTCTATACCTATAGAAACCTCAACGGGGGCGACGCGAATGATCCGTGTTTCGTTCCGCCGGGCCTCGCCAACGGCAGTCAAACGCGGCTGATCGAGACCGCCGACGAGATGCTTGGGATCGTCGGCAACGACGAGCGCCGCATCATTCCCATGCACGAGGAACGGCTGTCAAAGATCTATCCGTCGCGCGCGACAGATCGCGAGCTCATGCTCGTCGAGATATGTCTGGCTGACGGAGAACCTTCAAGAGTGTGATGAAAGTTGCGTAGTTCACAATCGTCCTCCCAAGACGATGCGCAGGGAAAGGCCGGGTGAGTGTCGACGACCCCGGCCTTTTCCATTTCGCTTCCTTCACATCTACCTGAGCAAGGGGATCAATTGGGTGACCGAGTTCTTCGCGTCGCCATAGAACATGCGGGTGTTCTCCCTGAAGAAGAGCGGATTCTCAATCCCGGAATAGCCCGTCCCTGACCACGCTTCGATACGAAGACCTGCCGGGACTTCCAGACTTCGAGGACTGGCATTCCGGCGATCGGTGAATTCGGGTCTTCCTGGGCCGCCGGATTCACGATGTCGTTCGAACCGATGACTATAACGACGTCGCGGGTCGACTGCCCGGCCACATGAACGTGCTCCTCGCCGAAGCCAGAACCCCTTACGACATCGTCTTGGAAATGGACGAGATCAACGAGGACTTTCCCGACACCGACGTTCGAGCAGCTCCTTGTTTGCGGCCGGGTAGAAAAAGAAATCAGCGTCTTTCCGGGCGAGAGCAAATTCAGCTCATCGTCGGACGGCGGACGAACCTTCACGACGACGTCGGCGGCCGCGACAAGCGCCCGCGCGCTCTCGACAACCGTGACGCCTGCCACGATAGGCGTCATCGGAGATGACGGCCGCCACCCCGGCTCCGGTTTCAACCACGGCATCGTGTCCAGGCTTCTTGAGCTGCGATGCGGAGTCCGGCGTCAATGCGACGCGCGATTCTCCGACAAGCCGCTCGCGCAGCGCTCCGATCTTCACTCAATCCCTCCCATTTTCTGTTTCGCGACGGAAAGGCTGCTCGTACCACCATGTGACAAATGTTACAAGGAAATTCACAAAATAACATCAAATAAACCGGTTTTGCGATTGCATTATGTGATATTGCCCATTCGGCATATCTCCGCCGATCATTGTAGGTTGGCCGGCGACGGCGGGGGTTGGGCCTGTCCGATGTGATAATGTTAGATTTATAACAACAAAGCATGTTGAATTGGGATAAAATATGTTATATTGGGAGATCTCTCGCATGTCGACAGAGGAGTGCCGAATGATCCCAGCCAAGGTATCGATTTCTGATCTCGCAAACGCGATCCGCGTTCTTTCCATCGATGCCGTGGAGGCAGCCAATTCGGGTCATCCGGGGATGCCGATGGGCATGGCTGACGCCGCGGCCGTGTTGTTTGCAAGGCATTTGAAATTCGACGCCAGCCAGCCTCGCTGGGCCGATCGCGATCGCTTCGTTCTGTCGAATGGGCATGGGTCCATGCTGCTCTACAGCGCGCTTTATCTCAGCGGTGTGGAGGACGTCTCGATCGAGGAGATCCGCAATTTCCGCCAATGGGGTTCCAAGACCCCCGGCCATCCTGAATACGGTCATACTGCTGGCGTGGAGATCACCACCGGGCCGCTCGGGCAGGGCATAGCGGGAGCGGTGGGCATGGCCATAGCCGAAAGACGCCTTTCGGATGATTTTGGTGCGGACCTGGTCGATCACCACACTTACGTGTTCTGTGGCGACGGCTGCCTCATGGAAGGCGTCGGACAGGAGGCGGCCTCGCTGGCCGGTCACCTGAAGCTCGGCAAGCTGATCGTGCTGTATGACGACAATGCAATTACGATTGACGGCTCCACCGCCGTTTCGTTCACCGAGGACGTTCCTGCCCGCTTCGCGGCCTATGGCTGGGATGTCGAAAGCATCGACGGCCATGATCCGGCCGCCATCGATGCAGCAATCACTCGCGCGAAGGCAGAAACCGGCAGGCCGTCGCTGATCGCGATGAAGACTGTCATCGGCTATGGTTCACCAACCAAGGCCGGCAAAAGCTCGGCTCATGGCGCGCCACTGGGGGCAGCCGAGGCGGCTGCGGCCAAGGTTGCCTATGCCTGGCAGGCCGCGCCATTTCAGATACCGACGGAGATCCTCGAAGGCTGGCGCGCCATTGGCGCAAAGGGGGCTGGCGCACGTGCCGATTGGCAAGGGCGGCTCGATTCCATTGACGCCGGCAAGAAAGCGGAATTCCTGCGCCGAGTCTCCGGCGTGCTTCCCGATCACTATGGTGCGCAGGTTGAGGCCGCCCGGACCAAGCTCCTCGACCATCCCCAGCCAGTCGCAACCCGAAAAGCAAGCCAGATCGCTCTGGAAACCCTCGCCGCCGCCCTGCCTGAGATGATCGGCGGCTCAGCTGACCTTACCCATTCCAATCTTACCCGCGTTGCTGCCGTCGACAGCGACTTCACGCCGACCAGCTCGGGGCGCTATGTCAGCTATGGGGTGCGTGAATTCGCCATGGCCGCGGCCATGAACGGCATCGCCGTGCACGGCGGACTTATTCCTTATGGTGGCACGTTCCTGGTCTTTTCAGACTATTGTCGCAACGCAATCCGGCTGTCGGCGCTGATGGGGGTGCGCTCGATATACGTATTGACGCATGACTCGATCGGGCTTGGCGAAGACGGTCCAACCCATCAGCCGGTCGAGCACGTGGCAAGCCTGCGGGCGGTTCCGAACCTGCACGTATTCCGACCCTGCGATGCCGTTGAGACGCTGGAGTGTTGGGACATCGCTCTGCGCGACCGCAACACTCCATCGGTTCTGGCGCTTTCGCGTCAAAATGTTCCTCAACTCCGCTTGGAGCGGGACGCCGTCAACCGGGCGCAAAAGGGTGCCTATGTCATAAAGGAGTCCGGTCCGGCGCGTGACCTGACCATTCTCGGCACCGGGACCGAGGTTTCGCTCGCCGTTGCCGCGGCAGACCAACTGAAGGACAGGGGCATTCATGCAGCGGTCGTCTCGATGCCCGCCTGGGATCTCTTCGATAAGCAACCGAAAGCCTACAAGGAGGCCGTGCTCGGCAACGCGCCGCGCATCGCGGTCGAGGCGTTGTCGAAATTCGGGTGGACCCGCTATGTGGACAGCGAGGACGACGTCATCGGCATGACCGGCTTCGGCGCCTCGGCGCCCGCCGATGTGCTTTACGAGAAATTCGGCATCACCAGCAAGGCGATCGTCGCGCTCGCTCTCGAGAAGCTCGGAGCAACGCCATGAACGTGCTCAGGCTTGCCAATGATCAACCGGCTCGCGCACTGCGAGCCGTGGAGGATTTTCTGGAGGATTGGGCGGGCAAGGACGCGCTCCGCCTTGCGATCACAAAGCAAATCGACGCCGTGATGATGGGCGCGCGGGCCTTGTCGGCCAGGATCGCCCTCGGTGAAATTCCTGGCGATCCCGCCGAGATCGTCGGCGTCAATTCCGACAGCGACAAACAGAAGGCGATCGACGTTGCCTCACATCGTTTGTTCCTGGCCCTGCTGCGGGATGCCGGCGCGGCGCAAGTGCTGTCCGAGGAGGCGGAGGTGCCGGCTGTCTTTGGTTCGTCAGGCCTCGCCGTCGCAATAGATCCGCTTGACGGATCGGGCAATGTCGGACTTGGGGCCTCTCTTGGCACGCTCTTTTCGATCGTTCCATTCGAGGTCGGCGAGGATCCGTTCCTCAAGCCGGGAAGGCAGTTGGTCGCTGCCGGCTACGTGTCGTATGGCAACACCGTCGATCTTGGCTTTTCGGTCGGGGAAGGGGTCGTCCTGGCTACGCTCAACCCCAACGATGGAAGTTTCTACGTCATCCGGGAGAGTGTCCGGATAAAGCCCGACACGGCGGATCTCGCCTACAATGCGTCCTTGCATCGCCATCTCGTGCCGTCGACCCGTTCCTATGTGGACGACTGCCTGAAGGGCAGTTCGGGTCCCCGGGGCCGCGACTTCAACATGCGCTGGCTGGGCGCCGCCGTCGGAGAGCTCCATCGCATTGTTTTGCGCGGTGGCGTCTTCCTCTACGGCGCCGATGGTCGTCCAGGCTACGAGCAGGGCCGCTTGCGCCACGTCTATGAGGCCAATCCGATCGCATTTTTGATGCGGGCCGCCGGAGGCCTCGCTACGGACGGCAGCATCGACATACTCGACAAGCCGCCGGCGTCCCACCATTGCCGCACGCCGCTGGTCTTCGGCTCTGTCAACGAAGTCGAACTGATCTCAGGTCTGGTCCGGAAAGTATAAGGGGGGAAAGCCATGGCGCGAATTACCTTACGTCAATTGCTGGATCACGCGGCCGAACATGGCTACGGCGTACCAGCATTCAACATCAACAATATGGAACAGGCGCTTGCGATCATGGAGGCGGCCAACCTGACAGACTCGCCCGTTATTATGCAGGCCAGCCGCGGTGCGCGCGCCTATGTCAATGACGTCATGCTCAGGCACATGATGGACGCCGTGACCGAGATCTACCCCAACATCCCGGTCTGTGTTCATCTCGATCACGGCAATGAGCCAACCAGCTGCATGACAGCGATCCAGGCCGGCTTCACCTCGGTCATGATCGACGGATCGCTGCGAGCGGACGGCAAGACGCCGGCCGACTGGGACTATAATGTTAGTATGACGAAGAGTGTCGTGGATTTCGCTCACTGGGGTGGTGTGTCGGTAGAGGGTGAGCTTGGCGTGCTCGGTTCGTTGGAAACCGGCATGGGCGAGGCCGAGGACGGGCATGGCGCGGAAGGCCAACTGTCGCACGACCAGCTCCTGACCGATCCGGATGAGGCTGCGGCCTTCGTGAAGGAGACCAAGGTCGACGCTTTGGCGATCGCAATGGGCACCAGCCATGGCGCCTACAAATTCACCCGCAAGCCCGATAGCGACGTGCTTGCAATGCACGTGATCGAGGCCATCCATGCCAGGCTGCCCCATACCCATCTTGTGATGCACGGTTCCTCGTCCGTGCCGGACGAACTGCAGGAGATCATCAACAGGTTCGGCGGGGAGCTCAAACCTACCTGGGGGGTGCCACTCGAGGAAATCCGGCGCGGCATCCGGCATGGGGTTCGCAAGATCAACATCGACACAGATTGCCGCATGGCGATGACCGGGCAGGTCCGACGCGTGCTGAGCGAGGATCCTTCCGAATTTGATCTGCGGAAATACATGAAGCCCGCCATGGCAGCACTTTCCAAGCTATGCCGCGAGCGCTTCGAGGCTTTCGGATCGGCGGGCCACGCTCATGGCATCGTCCCCTTGACGCTGTCCGAAATGGCTGAGCGCTATCGCCACGGGACTGTCCAATGAGAGCGACATGTTGGACATTGGCGCAAGCGCTTATACACGCCAGCGAAGCGCTTAACCCCACGTGTCGGAGCTCGTCCGCCAGCCGGCGACGCAGCGATGGAGATGACCTTGAAACGAGAAGAGCGCAGGCAGGAAATCATCGATCTTCTAGTTGCCAGCCGCGCGGTTGATCTTGATGATCTCGCCACTCGGTTCGCGGTCTCGAAGATGACCATACACCGCGACCTTGACGACCTCGAGCGAGCCGGTGTGCTGCGCAAAGTGCGCGGTGGCGCGACCATCGAACCAGGGACCCAGTTCGAGAGCGATTTCCGCTTCCGTGAGCTGCAGGAAGCCGATGTGAAGCGGTCGATTGCGACCGCAGCGGCCGAGCTCGTCGAGCCAGGCATGACCGTCATGATCAACGACGGGTCAATGGCGGCGATGCTCGGCGACGTGCTGGCAAGAAAAAGAGCAATTACGATCATCACCAACAATGCAGCGATCATTGACCGCAACAAGGGCGAGAGCGGCGCCACGCTGATCGCTGTAGGCGGGGTCTATTCCTCGAAGTTCAACGCCTATTTTGGGATTGTCACTGAGGAGGCGCTTTCGCGCCTCCGTGCCGACATTGCCTTTGTCTCGGCGCCTGCCGCGTCGGGCCGCCTCGCCTATCACATGGACGAGACCGTCGTGCGCAGCAAGCGCGCCATGATCGCCTCGAGCAGACAAAGCTGCCTCCTGGTCAATAGCCGACGCTTCGGCCACACGGCGTTGCATGTACTCGCCGATCTCAATGATTTCAGCACGATCATCTCCGACAAACCGTTGCCACACCAAACGGCTGTCGAGCTCGAAGGTGGACAAACGGTCGTCAGGATCGCTACCGCAGAGGCAACACAATGACCGGGAACAAGCAGTTTTGGGTCGGCACCAGCTGGAAAATGAACAAGACCCTTGAGGAAGCCCGCGAGTTCGCCGATGGCTTGTGCCGCGCCGAGTCCGGCCGGCATGACCGCCTCCAGCGTTTCGTCATCCCGCCATTCACCGCCGTCCGTGAAGTCAAGAGGATGCTCAAAGGAACTTCGGTCAAGGTCGGTGCACAGAACATGCATTGGGATGATGACGGCGCCTGGACCGGAGAAGTGTCGCCGGTGATGCTGAAGGACTGCGATCTCGATATCGTTGAGCTCGGCCATTCGGAGCGCCGCGAGCATTTTAGGGAAACCGATGAAACCGTTGGCCTCAAGACCGAGGCCGCCGTCCGCCACGGCCTCTTGCCACTGATCTGTATCGGCGAGACGCTTGCGGACCGCGAAAGCGGCAGGGCGAGCCAAGTCCTGGCAACGCAGGTGCGCGGCGCGCTCGGGAAGCTGGCCGCCGGCCAGCGAGGGGCTCCGATCCTGCTCGCCTACGAGCCTGTCTGGGCGATCGGTGAACGTGGCATCCCTGCGACGGCTGAGTATGCGAACGCCCGTCATGCCGAAATCGCGAGGTTCGCCCACGAGACCCTTGGGCGTCGCATCCCCTGCCTCTATGGCGGCTCGGTCAATCCCGGCAATTGCGAAGAACTGATCACCTGCCCTGACATCGACGGGCTTTTCATTGGCCGATCGGCCTGGAAGGTCGAGGGCTACCTCGACATCCTGGCGCGCTGCGCCGCCAAAATCTGAAAAGGAGACGAACATGAAAATCGCGGTTGCAGGAGACAGTGCGGGCGAGGGGCTCGCCAAGGTTCTCGCCGAGCACCTGAAGGATCGCCACGATGTGAAGGAGGTCTCTCGCACCGATGCCGGCCCCGACGCCTTTTATGCCAGTCTTTCGGACCGCGTCGGCTCAGCCGTGCTCAAGGGCGAATATGACCGTGCCATCCTTGTTTGTGGCACCGGCATCGGCGTGTGCATCGCGGCCAACAAGGTGCCAGGCATTCGCGCCGCCCTGGCGCACGACACCTATTCGGCAGAGCGCGCCGCGCTTTCGAACAACGCGCAAATCATCACCATGGGATCGCGTGTCATTGGCGCAGAGCTCGCTAAATCGATTGCCGACGCCTTCCTCGCGCACAGCTTCGACGAGAACGGCCGTTCGGCAGGTAACGTCAAGGCGATCAACGAGGTTGATGCCAAGTACAATACAGTGCCCCGCCAAGCCTGACGGCCTTCCTTGCGAGGGCAACACCAGGCAGAGATCGCAACAATTTTTGTCGGGCACGGCATCCTTTTTTAGGGCGCCTCAGTTGCCGCCCGACAACTCGTTTCGCTGCTCGGGAGTAAGCGGGCGTAAATCGCGCCCGTGGAGCATGAGGAACAGCTTGGCGGTCTCCTCAAGTTCTTCGGTAGCATATTGCGCCTCCTCGAGCGACTTTGCCGCGATTACGGGGCCGTGGTTCGCCATCAGGACCGCGTTGCTGTCCTTCGCGGCCTCTTGCACCGCCTCTGCCAGTTGCTGATCGCCCGGGCGAAAATAGGGGACAAGCGGCAGGCGGCCGACCCGCATGACATAGTAGGCGGTGAGCGGTGGCAACACGTCTCTCTCATCAACACCCTTAAGGATGCTGACGGCTACCGAGTAGGTCGAGTGAAGATGCACAACGGCGCGGCCGTGCGGCCGCGCGCAGTACATACATTGATGCAGGAAGGCTTCCTTGGTCGGCTTGTCGCCTCCAATATGCACACCCTCGGCCGAAAACAACGAAAGCCGCTCGGGGTCGAGATTTCCAAGCGACGCATTGGTCGGCGTCATCAGCATTCGCCCATCCGACAGTTTCACGCTCATGTTTCCGGTTGATCCGAATGTGAGGCCCCGGTCGAAAATTGACTTGCCGATCCGCGCGATTTGATCCCGTGTTTTCGTCTCTTCTGAAAGGGTCGCCGTCATCAGATTTTGCTCCAGGCATCGATGAAGAAATCTTTGCCGCCAAAATTCCCCGACTTCAGCGCCAGGGAAATCGGCCCCGCGCTGGACGGTGCGCTGACCCATGGAACGCCCGGCGTGATCTCGTTGCCGATGTCGAGCTGGTTGATGCCAAGCGACTTCACGACCGCACCGGAGGTTTCACCGCCTGCCACGATCATTTGCGAGACGCCTCTGTCAACGACCTCCTTTGCGATCCGCGCCAGCGCCGCCTCCACCATGCCGCCGGCTTGCATCGCGCCGTATTTCGCCTGGTTGGCTTTCACTTCCTCAGGAGCAGCGGTTGCATAGAAGAGCACTGGCTTGTGTCCCACGCGGTCCTTGGCCCAACTGAGCGCATCGGCCACCACGTCCTGGCCATTCGCCAGCCTGCCGATGTCTATCCGGTAGCCCTCATGGTCCTGAAGCATCCGTTCGACTTGGCCGTTGGTCGCCGTCGAGCAACTCCCCGAGATCACGGCGCGAGATCCTGTGCGAGCGCGGTTACCTACGCGAGGGTGAATTGACGTTGGCCTCTCCGTGGACATCGACCGCGCCAGCCCATAGGCAAGGCCTGAGGCGCCAGTCAGAAGCGGAGCCTCGGCGAATGCCCGGGCGATACCCTCCAGGTCGATATCGTCGATCGCATCGATGATGCCTATCCCGGCACCCTCCGCGCGTACCTGCGCGGACCAGGTCCGCATCGCGTCAACGCCACCTTTTACCGTCTCGTGGTAGCACGCGACTATCTTGCGCTTGGTCTGCGGAGCAAGGAGCCGGACGAGATTGGAATCCGTCATCGGCGTAAGCGGATGGTTGCGCATCCCCGTTTCGCTCAAGGGCAGATCACCGACGAAGAGGTTGCTCTTGTAAACGGTGCGAGCGTTCGCGGGAAAGGCGGGACAGGCGATGGTGAAATTACTGCCCACCTCCTCCAAGAAGGCGTCAAGCACCGGTCCGATATTGCCCACGTCAGTGGAATCGAAGGTCGAGCAGTACTTGAAAAAGAACTTCGACGCTCCGCGGCGCCGAAGCCAGCGAAGCGCCTGCAGCGACTGGGTTACGGCCTCCGCCGGTTCGATGGTCCTCGTCTTGAGCGCCACGACAATAGCGTCCGCGCCGACCTCCTGCCGGTCGGGCGGGGTGCCAATCATGACGGTGGTCTTCATGCCACTTTTGGCAAAGATGCCAGCGACGTCTGTTGCTCCGGTGAAATCGTCGGCGACGCAGCCGACGGCGAGTTTCGGCGCCGCGGCCATTACGTCACCTCATGATGAAGGGATTGGCGACACTGCTGGCCGTGGAGATCATGACGCTCTTGGTCTGCAGGTAGTTCTGGATCGAGGCCAGCCCATTCTCGCGGCCGATGCCGGAGTGCTTGTAGCCGCCCAGCGGCGACATGTAGCTGATCGTTCGATAGGTGTTGACCCAGACCGTACCCGCCTGGATGGCCGCCGAGACGCGCAGAATGCGTCGCATGTCCTGCGTCCAGAACCCGGCGGCGAGCCCGTAACGGCTGTCATTGGCGATCTGGATGGCTTCCTCGTCGGTGTCGAATGGAATGACCGCCAGCACGGGACCGAAGACCTCTTCCTGGGCAATGCGCATGTCGTTTCGCACCGACGAGAAAATGGTAGGCTCGACGAACCAGCCCTTGGAAAACTCTGGGTTGGTCGGCCGTGCGCCGCCCAGGACGCATTCCGCGCCTTCTTGTCTGGCGACGTCGATATAGCCGAGGATCTTCTCGAGTTGCGGCGGCGTCGTCACTGGACCAACCTGCGTGGAAGTCGAGAGGGGATCACCCATGCGCGCGGTTTTTGCCAGGGCGATCACCTTTTCAAGGAACTGGTCGTGGATCTTGCGCTCGATGAGCAGACGCGAACCTGCGATGCAGGTTTGGCCCGTGGCTGCAAATATACCGGAAATGACGCCGTTGACCGCGTTGTCGATCTCGGCGTCGGCAAAGACGATGTGCGGGCTCTTGCCGCCAAGTTCCAGGGTGACCTTCTTAAAACTGCGTGCGGCCGCCTCGCCAATCTTGCGGCCGGTGGCCTCGCTGCCGGTGAAGGCGATTTTGGCGACATGCTCGTGGGTTGTCAGTGTCTCGCCGACATCGGCACCGAAGCCTGTGACGACGTTGAAAACACCGGGTGGGAAGCCGGCTTGTTCGACGAGCTTGGCGAGTTCGAGGGTCGAGGCTGAGGTGAATTCCGAGGGCTTGGCGACGAATGTATTGCCTGTCGCCAGGGCGGGGGCCAGCTTGTAGGACAAAAGAAGAAGCGGGGAGTTCCAGGCCGTGATGCCGACGCAGACGCCCAGTGGCTCGTGCCTCGTGTAGTTGAAGGTCTCGGGCTTATCGATCGGGATCACCGCACCTTCGATCTTGTCCGCGAGGCCGCCGAAATAGTGATACCATTGCGGGATGTACTTTAGCTGGAACAGCATCTCGTTGATAAGTTTGCCGTTATCGATCACCTCGATCTTCGACAGCCTCTCGGCGTTTTCGGCGATCAGATCGCCGAGCCGCCGCAAAAGGTGCCCGCGCTCGCTCGCCGTCAGCTTTGGCCATGGGCCGCTTGTGAACGCCTTGTGGGCAGCATCGATCGCCCGCTCCGCATCCTGCTTTTTTCCCTTTGGAATGGCCGCCCAGGCTTCGGCTGTGAAAGGATTGTAGGAAGCGAAAGTCTCGCCGTCGGCCGCGTCCTCCCATTTGCCGTCAATGAACATCTTGTAGGTTTGCATCGTTATCACCTTTGCTAGCATCCCAGTTGATGCGCCAGATGCTCGAGATCGTTGGCGACGAAATCCCAGTCCTGCTCGGCTTCCAGATCAGTGACTTGGCCAGGCCCATGCTCGGTCGGCCGCAGGATGAACGCAGTCTTGAGGCCAACGTTGCGGGCGGCGGCGAGGTCGTAATTGTGAGCCGCGCACATCATCACGGCGGCGGGCTCAAGATAGAGCATTCTACACACACCCTCATACGTCTCGGGGTCGGGCTTGTAGTGCCGGAAAAGCTCGCAGGAGAAGATCGCGTCCCAAGGCAGATCGGCACCCTTGGCCATGTTGACCAAGATGGCGACATTGGCGTTCGACAGCGGGCCGATGATGAATTTCCGCTTCAGGCGATGAAGCCCGCCCGACGCGTCGGGCCAGCCCTTGAGCCTGTGCCAGACGTTGTTGATGTGCATCATCTTCGACTCGTCCAGGATGGGCAACGCCAACTCTTCAAATACCGAGTTCAGGGCCTCGAAGTGCAACTCGTCGAGGTTCGTCCACGGCAGTTCACCGCGCCGCACGCGCGCCTTTTGCGGGTCGTAGCGGCCTCTCCAGCGATCAACGACTTCGGCCCAGTCGACAGTCAAACCTTCTTTACGACTCCATGCAGACAGGTCGGCGATGATCGAGCCGCGCCAGTCGACCACGGTGCCGAAGGTGTCGAAGACAATAGCCTTGATGTCGTTGGCCATCGCTATTGTCCTTGCCATACCGGGAAAATACGGTTGAACGTCTCAACCCTCTTCTCCAGCACCCAGGGTGTGGTGGCCTCATTGAAGCGCGCAAAGTGCCCTGACCGGAGGTGGATGTCGAAGTCGGTCTGGCTGCGGTAGAATTCGTAAAGGTAGAAGCGACCTGGCCGTTTCGGATCCTGGCATACGTCGAAGACGATGCAGCCTGGCTCTTCGCCGAGCGATGCTGCCGCGTTTTCAATCATCGCCGCCTGGAAGTCATCGATGTGCTCCTCGCCGACCACCAACTCCACCGCAACCACCAACCCTCCCGCGCTCTCACCGCTCATGCCACCTCCTTGCGGACTGCCGTGAGTGAATCAATTACCGAGCGGGTCATGTCAGCGCAGTTGGCGCTTCCACCATATTCCATCGGAACCGCAAGATTGCTCGAAAGTGTATGCTCAACGGCTTCCTCGATCAGGCGTGCGGCGTTGGCGAGCCTTTGTTCGCCGTGCCGAACCGCGAGCCAATCCAGCATCATCGCCGCCGAGAGGAACATGGCGCTGGGATTGGCGAAACCCTTGCCCGCGATGTCGGGCGCGGTTCCATGCGCAGGCTGGAAAAGCCCGTGATTTTCGCCAATGTCAGCTGATGGCGCCATACCCATGCCGCCGATCAGGCCTGCGGCTAAATCCGAGAGGATATCTCCGAACATGTTCTCGGTTACCAGCACATCGAAGGTCCAAGGCTTTTTGACCATGTTGAGCGCAAGAGCATCGACATAGGCGTGGTCCCTCGTCATGTCCGGATGGCGCGTCGCAACTTCGTTGAAGACCTTGCGGAAGAAGGCCATCGATTGAAACACATTCGCTTTGTCGACGCAGGTCACGTTTCCTGGCTTGCCGCGACGCTTGCGTTGTGAGGCGATCTGGAAGGCAAACTCCACCACGCGCTCTGTACCAGCCCGGGTGATCTGCATGGTGTCATAGGCTTCCTCATCATCGCGGATTTCACCGCGGCCCCGGGCATAAAACAAACCTTCCGTCTGCTCGCGCACGAGGACAAAATCGATGTTTTCGGCGCGAGGGTCGGTCAGCACCCGCGGCAAGCCGGGGAACCACCGAATCGGCCGCACGCCGGCGAACAGGCCGAGCTCCATACGAAGATCGAGCTGCGGGATGATTTCGGTGCCGTCGGGAAAACGAATGTCGGGCCAGCCCATCGCTCCAAACAGGATTGCCTCGGCCTTGCGACACGCCTCGAGCGTGGCACTCGGCAACGCCTCGCCACTCTCCGCATAGTACTGCGCCCCCGCCGGATGCGTTTGGAACGTTAGCGCCGGGGCGCCGACGACGTCGAGGGCGGCCTCGACGAGTTCAAGGCAGGCGGGCATGACCTCCCGGCCGATTCCGTCGCCTGGAAGAACGGCGATAGTGAGCGTCTGGTTCTTCATCATTTTCGATCCAGTCAGAGATGGTTCAGTCCAAAGCGATCAAGCAGATCGAGGAGTTCCCGCCCCGCCCGCTGCCTGTGTTCCCGGTGGATGCGTCCGGCTTTCGCAACATCACCGGCCCGGATGGCCTTCACGAGCTCGGCGTGATCGCGGGTCGAGTTCACTGGCTTCGGCCGCATTTTCAGTGTCAGCATGCGCACGCGGTGAGCCCGGTCGATGAAATTCATGACCACCGACTTCAGCATTTGGTTGCCGCCGAGATCCAGCAGCAGTTCGTGGAACCGCGCGTCGGCCTGCGCCCAGCGGTCGAGGTCGTCGGCGGCGAGCGCCTTGTCCATGTCGGCGGTTGCCCGTTCCAGCCCCTTGAGTTGCTCGTCTGTTAACGCACGGCCAGCCGCGAGCTCGGCGGCGGTGCTTTCGAGCGACGTGAGGATTTCATAGATTTCCTTCATGTCCGACGTCGACACCGGCAAGACGCGCATGCCGTGACGTGGGACAACGGAGACCAGTCCCTCCTGCTGAAGACGCATCAGCGCTTCGCGAACAGGTGTCCTGCTCATCCCCAGACTTGTTGCGACCTCCTGCTCGGTGGCCTGGAAACCGGGCGACCATTTGTTCTCCAGAATCAACCGGCGGATTTTCAGATATGCCGTGGTCGTCATGGTCTTGGCGAACGTCTCATCCTTGATCAGGTGAGCGGCTTCCGGTTTCGTGGCAGTGGCCATTTCTTCCCCTATTCGTTCGCTTCACGATCCAGCGTAGCGGCGCCAGCTGTGTTCGGGGTTGTACCCGAGCACCGATTTTGCCTTTTCGATTGACAGCAATGTCTCGTTATCCCCGACCTGCCGCTTGAACGGTACGCCTGGGTAAAAGCGCTCGACCAGCTCATCATTGGGCGTCATCATGACACCGTCCTGGTTGGCGATAATGAAGACCTCGGCTCCCTTACCGCTCCATTCCAGAGATTTGCGGATTGCCTGTGCGCCATCGCGGGCGTCGATATAGGTCCACAGGTTGAACCGGCGCCCGCCCGGATTTTTTTCGAACGCCGGGAAGTCGGCGTATTCGCTTTCCTCCATCACGTTGGAAAAGCGCAGGCACACGATTTTCAGGTCCTTGTCCCAGCGGCAGAACTGTTTGGCCATCTCCTCGCCCAGATGCTTGGACAGCGAGTACGAGGTTTCGGGACGCGGAGCATAGTTCTCGTCGGCGGGGAAATAGTCCGGCTTGATCGTGTAGGGAATGCCCAGCAACGTTTCGCTGGACGCCCACACTACGTTCTTGATGCCAAGAAGGCGGCAGGCCTCGAAGACATTGAAGGTCGAGACCGTGTTGACCCTGAAGACCTCGGCCGGCGCGACCTTACCCGGCATCGGGATAGCGGCAAGGTGCACTACCGCTTCGGTTTTGCGGTTATGGTCCCAGTCAAAGCCGGTAATGGCTTCAAGGGTTGCCCGCATGTCCACAAAGTCGACCTTGATGAAGGGGCAGAGGTTTTCCCGCGGCTCGATCGTATCGGCATTGATGACGTCATGCCCATTATCAAGCAGATGCTTCAACGTCGCGCGTCCAAGCTTCCCGCTGCCGCCTGTTACCAAAACTCTCATTAGAAGACCCTCGTCTGATGTTGCGACACTCGCTTACCGGCCGCGCCCGATGGCGACCGCGAGGATGATCAGGACCCCGCGGGCGATGAGCTGTTGGCTGTATTCCAGTCCGGCAAGGATCAAGCCGTTGTTGATAACGCCGATCAGCAGCGCTCCAACGATCGATCCGATCACGGTCCCGCGTCCGCCGAAAAGGCTAGTGCCGCCAAGGACGACCGCGGCAATGACCGAGAGCTCGTCACCTTCTCCAAGCTGAAACCTGCCGGACTGCAGACGGCCGGCATAGAGCATGCCGGCGATCGCGGCGGCCAGGCCGGTCAGCAGCAGCACCTGGAACTTGACCTTCCTGACGTTGACGCCGCTATAGCGCGCCGCGATCGGATTGCCGCCAGCCGCCATGACCTGACGTCCGAACGGCGTCTTGCGAAGCGCTACGTGAGCGAGCGCGCCGAGGACGGCGACCCATACGACCAGCACAGGTAACGGGCCGATGTTGCCGGACCCGAAGGCGAAGATGAAGGCGTCGTCGACGACCGGCACCGGAGAGGTGCCGCTGACCCACATGCCGACGCCTCTGGCAATGCCCATCATGCCGAGCGTCACCAGAAACGAGGGAATGTTGAGATAGGCGGTCAGCCCGCCATTCACCGCGCCGACGAGAAGCCCGAGCGCCAAGCCGGAGGCAACGCCGGCTACGATGCCGTACTGCATGAGCGCCATACCGGCCACAACGGAAGTCAGGCCGGCGATCGCGCCAACGGAAAGATCGATTTCACCGGCGGAAAGCACGAATGACATCGCCATCGCCATAATTGCAACGATCGCCGTCTGGCGCAGGATGTTGAGCAGGTTGTTGGCCGACAGGAACCCTCGCTCCTGCAGCAACAAGGCGAACACCACAAAAATTGCAACGAACCCTATATAGACGACATAGTCGCGCCAATTGCCGTACCACGGCTGGGTTTGCGCCGCCGGGAGCTCCTTTTTGAGGGCTTTGGTGTCAATGGACATTTTGGCTCGCCTTCTGTATAGAGACCTGCAATCCCAGTTCTGTCCGGATCAGCGCCGACTGCGCTTCGTCACCGACGGCAGTGGCCCAGCCGTCGATCTCCTCACGATCGATTTCTCGCGCCAACCGGCCGTTGCTCAGCACCAGTATCCGGTCGCTTGTCGCCAGCAGTTCCGCCGGCTCCGATGAGATGACGATGACCGACTTACCCTCGGCTGCGATGCCACGGATCAATTCGACGATCTCAGCCTTCGACCCGATGTCCACACCCGCGGTCGGCTCATCGAGGATCACCACGGACGGGTCGGTGGCAAGCCATTTCGCGATGACGATCTTCTGTTGATTGCCACCCGACAGGTTCCGAACCCGGTTCTCAGCTGATGGCGTCTTGATCCTCAGTCTCGCAATGAGGTCCGAGGTCAGCACGCTTTCCTTCCTTCTGTCGATGAGCGGCCCCTTGACCAGGCTTTCGATTTGCGGAAGCCCCAGATTGTGACCGACGCTGTGTTCGACGACCAAGCCTTCGTCATGCCGGCTCTCCGGGATCAGCACGATCCCGGCATCGATTGCGTCAGAAGGAGACCTCAACTCAAGGGACTTACCGCCCAGCTCGATCGTGCCTGCCGTCTTGGCGTCCACGCCGAACAACACGCGCGCCATCTCGCTGCGGCCCGCGCCCATGAGCCCCGCGATTCCCAAGACCTCGCCCTTGTGGACGTCGAAGCTGATGCGATCAGGTTTTCCGTGCGGTCCCGAAAGGTTCCGGACTGCGAGCGCCGGTGGACCCGTCCTGTCGACGGGATGGGGGCGGTATTCGAAGCCGGTGACGCGCTTGCCGACCATATGCTGGACGATAAGGTCAAGCGTGAAGTCCGCCATCTTGCCGCTAGTGACGTTCTGCCCGTCCCTGAGGATCGTGATCTCGTCGGCAATCGTCATGATTTCAGTCATGCGGTGCGACACGTAGATGATTGCCGTGCCGACGGTCGTCAATTTGCGCAGCATGCCAAAGAGCGTGTCCACTTCCTGCGCGCTCAGCGATGATGTCGGCTCGTCGAGTATCAGGACGCGTGCTTTCTGGGAGATTGCCTTGGCGATTTCGGTGAGCTGGGCCTGGCCTGGGCTGAGGTCTGAAACAGGCGTATGCGGATCGACCGTCAGATTGAGCTCGCCGATGATCGCGGCTGCAAGTTCGTTCTCGCGGCGCTGGTCAACCAACATGCCGAATCGCCTTGGCTCTCGCTTCAGGAAGATGTTCTGCGCAATCGAAAGCGTGGGGATCAGGCTGAGCTCCTGGAAGATCATCTCGATTCCGAGGCGACGCGAATTTTCCGGCGAAATGGTCATCATCGGCTCGCCAAAGATTTTGATCGAGCCATCGGTGGGGGTGACGACGCCTTGCAGTATCTTGAGCAAGGTGCTCTTGCCGGCGCCGTTCTCGCCTACCAGCGCATGGATGGTGCCCGGCCGAATCGTCAGGCTCACACCTCGCAGCGCCCGCACACCACCGTAGGACTTGGTGATGTCGGTCATGGTGACGGCCGCGACATCTTCACGCGCCTTCTTCGGGTCGGTCATAGCGCTTTCCATCGCTGTACTAACTTTCCATCGCTGTACTAAAATGGGGAGCGGCGAACGCCGCTCCCCAGGTCCTCATTTCATCGCCTTCACGAGAATCTCGGGAGCCTGATCGCCATTGGAAAGAGGCCATGCCTTGAGCAGATTCTCACGCGAAACGGCGAGCGCTGGAAGCACGACGTAGGGGGGAGCTTCCTTGCCAAGCAGTGCGTAACCGGCCAGGACGCCTTCCGCGTATCCGGCGCCGAACGGACGTTGCGAGCCGGTTCCCTTGACGTAGCCCTTCTTGGCCATGTCGAGCGCTATGTTGACGCCAAGGTCGCACGTGGTGATCACAAGATTTGTGGAAGCCCCGACAGACCGCGCAGCGGACAAAACGCCTTCCGTCGGAACGTCCCATACCGCCCAGATTCCGTTCAGGTTGGGGTGCGCGGTCAGCATCGCGGAAGCTATGCGCTCGGACTCACCGGAGAAGTCGGGGCCACCGACGCCTTGTTCCTCGACTACCTTGATATCGGGGAATGCCTTAATCGCTTCCTTGAACCCGACTACGCGCTCGACCGTCGCGAAGAGATCGGAGGCGTGCGGAATAAGCGCAATTTCGCCCTTGCCGTCCAACGCCTTCGCCATCAGCAGGGCCGCGACCTTACCCATGCCGCGATTATCGGAGGACACCAGACTGACATAGTCCTTGCCGGGCTTCATGCCGGCGCCCGCCTGGTCGAGAAAGACGATCTTGATCCCGGCTGCGGCAGCCTTCATGTAGGCTGCGGCCGTTGCCGACTGCTCCGCAGGTACGGTTATCATAATATCAGGCTTGAGGGCCATGACGCTCTCGATGTCGGCTACCTGTTGCTCGGCACGGTAGCCGGCGTCGGTGACGGCGACGATCTTGACGCCGAGTTCATCGAGCGCCTTCTTCTGGCCAGCCATCTGAGCCTTGGCCCAATCCGAGGCCGTGTAGTGCATGACGATGGCAGCCGTGGCCTTCTTCGCCTTTATCTTATCGATCTCCTCAGCGGTCAGCTTCAGGTCGCTGGCGAGGGTGGCCTTTTCGCCGTTCGGTCCGGGGGCGGGATTGCTTTCGATTTCCTTGACTTGCTGCGTAATGTCGATGGCGTAAGCACTGGGCGTGTAGGCCGCGCTAAGCGCGAGCGCAACGATCATCGCCAAGCTGCGGATTGGTTTGCGAATCTCCTGGTTCATTCCGTTCCTCCCATGGACAAAGTTTTCAATGAGTACGACGTTGAATTCGGTAATGTATGCATTAAATGATCCCTGATGCAAGTCAATTCCGTCATGTCGCTTCTCGCGTGACGGGTGCAGGCAACGGCGGGCAACGCTGTTCGCACGCCTTCGTTGACAGGCAGAGCCGTTTAAAACTCGAAGGAAGAAAGAAATGACCGAGCGAACAGATCAGATCATCGCCCCCGGCAGAGTCGCGGTCGTCACCGGCTCAGCCAAGGGACTTGGAGCAGCGTTAGCGCGAAGGTTGGCCGCTGAGGGCATGCGGCTTGCCCTGTTCGACAAAGATGCTGGAGCCCTGGACGACTTTGCGTCTTCGCTCGAAGGGGAGCACATCACGATGGTGGGCGACGTGGCGGACCGGTCTGCCCTGAAGCAGCTATGCAATGATGTGTATCACCGCTTCGCAGACGTCGCGTTGCTCATTAACAACGCAGCTATCGCTGAGCGAGCTGGCCCGTGGGATGACGGCAAGCTTTGGCGGCGGCAGATGGACGTGAACTTCTTCGCCGTTGTCGAAGCCCAGCATCTTTTCGTTCCCAGGATGGTCGATGCCGATCTCCCTGCCGCGATTGTCAACCTTGGATCGAAGGAAGGGATCACGACGCCGCCAGGGAACGCTGCCTATTCCGTAGCCAAGGCAGGTATCAAGGTTCTGACTGAGCAACTATCTCACGAATTGCTGAAGGCGGCGGATGGGAGGGTGACCGCTCATCTGCTGGTGCCCGGATACACATGGACACCGATGAACTTCCCGGGTCTGAACGCGCTGTCCGACCAGAAGCCCGAGGAACCATGGACAGCCGAGCAGGTCGTGGAGTTGTTCCTCGAACGGTTCCACAACGAAGACTTCTACATCATCTGCCCAGACAATGCGGTGACGCCGGCGCTGGACGCCAAGCGCATTCGCTGGGCAGCCGAAGATATGATTCAGAACCGCCCGGCACTGTCGAGGTGGCATCCCAACTGGAAAGCCGAGTTCGCGCGCTGGCTCAAGCAGACATGAGGTGGTGCGCACACCAAGCAGCGGCAGCGGTCGGCCCCGCGACGACACCTAGCCGTTAGGTGAATTTTTCTCACCTATTTCGACAAATAATGCGTTTGAAATGTCGAACGAGACAGATGATGTTGCAGTTGCAAAGGCACCCTTAGCGGTTCGTCTGAGCTGAGACGGAGGAATTGCAGCCATCATAGCGTTGTCTGCCGCCGAACATACTTCGGCGAACGCAGAGATATTGCCTGATATTCACATTGGAGGATAAGCAGATGAACGTATCTGCTGGGATAGTCGAGCGCTCGAAAAACAATTCAGTTCTGTCGGGTTTGGAGCCAGCGATATTCTTCGGGTTCTTCGAGGAAATCAGCGCGATACCGCGCGGGTCCTTCAACGAAAAGCAGGTCAGCGATCATATCGCGGCCTTTGCCCGGGCAAGAGGTCTCGAGGTATATCAAGATGACGTCTGGAACCTCGTTATCAAAAAGCCGGGCACACCAGGCTATGAGAACGCTCCCACGCTCATTCTGCATGGCCACACCGACATCGTGTGTGAGAGCGATGAGGGGGTCGACCATGACTTCCAGAACGAAGGCATCAAGCTGAGGGTTGTCGGGGATTTTATCCATGGCACCGGGACGACACTGGGTGCGGACAATACGGTCGGTGTCGCATTTGCCATGTCGTTGCTTGCTTCGGACGATATCGCGCACCCACCTCTCGAAGTGGTCCTGACCGTTCAGGAGGAAGTCGGGAAAGGAGGCGCCCAGTATCTTGATGGCGCCAAGCTGTCTGGCAAGCGTCTGCTGGACATGAACTGGCATGATCCGAAGTCCTTGTTCGCCGGCTGCGCGGGCGACATCTCGGCTCGCTTTCAGATCCCGCTCAAACTAACGGAGCGCCTTGCCGGCCAGAAGGCGGCTGTGCTTCGTGTTTCTGGCCTCAGCAGCGGGCATTCCGAGTTCG
This sequence comes from Mesorhizobium sp. CNPSo 4661, assembly GCF_057784215.1. NCBI lineage: Bacteria > Pseudomonadati > Pseudomonadota > Alphaproteobacteria > Hyphomicrobiales > Phyllobacteriaceae > Mesorhizobium > Mesorhizobium sp. CNPSo 4661. The sequence continues at coordinate 53,806 of NZ_JBWGIO010000019.1, forward strand.
ACATTCATCTGGAGCGCGCGAACGCCATCGTCCTGCTTGGACGGCTGCTGCGGTTGGCTATGAAGCAATCCGGACTTGGCGTCATTCAGGTGAACGGCGGCGTCAATCGCTATGTCATTCCTGGCGAGGCAGAGGCCGTTATCTCCGCCGATCCGGCTCAGTTTGCGGCGCTGCAGGGCGCGATCGCGGCGGAGGGCAAGACACTGGCCGCAGAGTACTCCGTTAGCGACCCCACCCTCAAGGTGAGCCTGATCGAGACTGACAGTGACGCCATCTCGGTGTTTGCACCCGATGTGGCAAGGGCAATGGTCAGCGCAATGAACCTGCTGCCGAACGGCGTCCAGAGCCGCAGCCTGGTGGTGGATAATCTGGTGGAGAGCTCCAACACGGTGGCTCTGCTGTCCAGCGACAAGGAGCGGATCGAGATTGTGTCCACCATTCCGAGCGCGGTCAGCTCTCGTCGCTACAACATCGTCGACCGCATCCGTGAACTGTCCGAGGTCATCGGGCTCGGATCATCAGTCGAAACATTCGCTGATTGCCCGGAGTGGCCGTACAATCCGAACTCGCGCATGCTGGCCGCCGGCCGCGCTGCCTACGCCAGGGAATTCGGCGAACTGCCCCATATCGAGGTTTCGCATTCGAGCCTCGAACTCGGTCTTTTCAGGAAGAAGGTGCCGGACATCGACATGCTCTCGATCGGGCCGGAGGCCTTCGATGTTCATACAACGCGCGAACGTCTGAACCATACGACGGTGCCGGCCACCTGGCGCCTCCTCAAGGCGTTACTCTCCGAACTGCGAATCTGAGGCGACCAATGGCGAAACTGCCGAGCTATTTTGGGAATTTTCCCCACCCACCGAGCGAGAAGCGGCCGTTCCATCTGACGACGGATCGCTTCAAGACGTTTATTTATACGGGCAACAAGCCCTATTCGAGCGACCTCAACTATTTGCTCGCCAGCACCGACAAGATGACCACGGGGATCTATCAGCTGGCCCCGGGCAGCAACTTTGACCCTGCGGACATCCATGCAGGAGACGAAGTCTACTACGTCCTCGAGGGCGTGGTTCATCTTCTCAATCCGGAGACCGGGCAGACCGAACGCCTGGCGCCCGGGGATTCCATCCTGATCCCCAAGGGGGTTCCACACCGCGGCTACAATTTCGCCGACCAGGCGGCCGTGATCCTGTTCTGCATTGCCCCACGCATCTGGGACGAGAGCGGTCCGCCGACCGGTTATGCTGGAGCGACACGACTGTTCAAGTCCCAGAGGAGGGCTTCCTGATGAGCCTCGACAAGATCGGCAACTGGCCAGTCGATGGCGCCGAGGCCCGCCTCAAGGGCCATTTGGTCAAGGTTGCCAAGGAAAATCGCCTCAATCTCGTTTGGGGCCAGGATCATCCTGTACTGATGGAGCTATGCGTCAGCAACGATTACATGCACGCCGGTGAAATCGTCATCCCCGTGGGCGGAATAGGCCCCAGGGCAAGCGAACCGGTTAGCCACGAGGGCGATGCCGTATTCTACGTGCTGAACGGTCCTGCGACCTTCTATGTCGCCGCGACTGACGACACGTTCCACATCCGCGAGAGGGAGGGTTTTTTCCTGCCTGCCGGCGTCAGCTACCAATGCCTTAACTACGGCTCCAACCCGATCCGCATGGTCTTCACCATAGCGCCAGGTCTCTGAGCCTCAGACCACGTCGATTTTGGAATGTCATCCGCGGAGTGATCCCGCGGGCAAGGACTTGTCTTGTCACAACCAGGGAGGATCTCGTGACCATAGTGAAACGTACATTGTTCGGTGCCGTCGCCATCGCGGCAGCCATCGCACTACAGCCCGCCTTCGCCGGGCAAGTAGACTACAGCGCCGTGTTCCCCGGCATTCTGATGGACAAGGACATCAAGCCGACCGGCCAGGAAATGAAGCCCGTCAAGAAGGACAATCGACCGCTCAAGGTCGGCTTCCTGCCCACCGCGATGGATACCTATTACCAGCGGGTCCTGGCCGGCGTGAAGGAGGAGATCGACAAGCGCGGCGGACCCGATCAGATCGAGCTTCTCGTTCAGGCTCCGAGCAGCCAGTCCGCAACCGATGACCAGATCAGAGCCATGGAAGCCTGGATCAACGACGGCGTCGACGCGATCGCCGTGGCCCTCTACAATGAGGGGGCCTTGCTGCCGTCCATCCGTCGGGCGACCGAAGCTGGCATCCCGATCTTCCTGTTCAACTCCCCGGTAGCCGACAATCCCTATTATGTCAGCGATGTCGGCTACGATCAGAGCGATGGTGGCCGTGCTCAGGCGCAGTGGCTCGTCGACACCTACGGTGACAAGGAGGTCAAGATCGGCATCCTCGAAGGCCTGCCTGGCCCGCACACCAGCCAGCGCATGAAGGGGTTCAACGAGATCATCTCCAAGCACCCGAACTTCAAGATCGTCGCCGAGCAGCCCGCCGGCTGGGTCCGCGCCCAGGGCCTAAGCGTGACTGAGAATATGTTCACCGCACATCCCGAAATAGAGGTCCTCGTCGCGCTCTATGACGAGATGGCGCTCGGCGGCCTGCAGGCTCTCAAGGCCAAGGGTCTCAACGGCAAGGTCGCGATCGTCGGCTACGAAAACATGAAGGAAGCAAATGATGCCATCCTGACCGGCGACTTTGCGGCGACTGTCGATACGGGTGCGAAGGAAGAGGGGCGCAACATCATCCGCGCGGTCGACGAGTTCCTGATGAAGGGCAATCCACTGCCCAAGAAAATCTTCGTCGCGCCAAAGACCTATGACGCCAAGAACATCAAGACCTTCGACCAGAACGACTACGTCTACGTACAGCAGCCGAAAACGTGACGCCGTCACGGCCTCGCTCAGTCGCGGCCCTTTTCTAAAGGGCCGCGAACGCCAAGGAGATCGAAATGATCCAGAGTCCGCTGCTTGAAATGAAGGGGATCGGCAAGCGCTTCGGCAACACGGTCGCGCTTCGTGACATCGACCTTGTGCTCAACGCGGGCGAGGTGCTCGGTCTGGTTGGCGAAAACGGCGCGGGCAAATCCAGCCTCATGAAAATTCTGGCGGGCGCTTATTCGCGCGATTCAGGTGCCATCTCGGTTCGCGGCAGGGAGGTCGAACTCGACAATCCCAAGGCGGGAGCAGACGCGGGCATTGCCATCATCTACCAGGAACTCAGCCTGTTCCCAGACTTCGACGCCGCCCAGAACATCTTCGCCGGCCGTGAGCTGCGCAACCGGGACTTCGCGCTCGCCCCGCTGGATCATGGGCGTATGCGCAGCGAGGCGCGTCGTATTCTCCATGACGATCTCGGCGCAGACGTTCCCATCGATCGCCCAGTCCGCGAACTGACCCTTTCCGACCGACAGATGATCGAGATCGCGAAAGCCATCAGCAGCAATGCCGACATCATCATCATGGACGAGCCGACCGAGGCGCTCGAGGAAGTCGAGCGGAAAAAGCTCATCGCCACGATCAAGCGGCTGCAGGGCTCGGGCAAGGCGATCATCTATGTTTCCCACCGCATCAAGGAGCTTCTTGGGATCTGCAGTCGCGTCATGGTCCTGCGCGACGGCCGAACCGTCGCCGACCTTCCGGTCGCCGATCTCGACGTCGACAAAGTGGTCAACGCCATGATCGGCGGCGCTCTCTCAAAGCAGTTTCCTCCCCGCGTCCCTGCGAGGTCCGACCCCTCGCTGGAAGTGCGCGGCCTGTCGAAGAGAGGCGCCTTCGAGGACATCTCGTTCGCGCTCTCCAAGGGTGAGATTTTCGGTATCGCGGGACTGGAAGGATCGGGCAAGAGCGCGTTGCTGCGCGCCCTTTTTGGCCAGCGGCCATGCGATAGCGGCGCCATCAAAATCGACGGCAGGGACGTCCGGATAGCGGACACAACGGACGCAATCCGGGAACGTTTTGCCTTCCTGCCGGCTGAGAGGAAGGCCGAAGGGATCTTTACCCAACACTCGGTGGGCTGGAACCTCTCGATCGCCAACCTTGGCGCCCTGGGCAAGGTCACCTTGCTTCCGTCCAGGGAGAAGGATGTCGCTGGACACTACATCGCGAAGCTTGGCGTTAAATGCGACGGCGCGCATGCCGACATTGAGTCACTGAGCGGCGGAAACCAGCAGAAAGTTATGCTGGCCAGATGGCTCCTTACTGAGCCCAGGCTCCTGTTGCTCGAGGAGCCGACCAGGGGCGTTGATGTGAGGGCCAAATCCGAGGTCTACACGCTTATCCAGGCAGCCGCCAACGACGGATGCAGTGTCATCATCGTGTCCGCCGACAACGCTGAACTGCTCGGGCTCTGCCACCGCGTGGCAGTCATGTTCGAAGGGGCCATCACCGCCGTGCTGGACGCGGCCACGTCGAGGGAAGAAACGCTGGCGCTTCATTCCGTGCGGCCGCCGGAAGCTCGTCATCCAGTGGGAGTTATCAATGGCTGAAGTTGCACTCATGCGGCGACGGTTCACTCTGAAGCTTGGGCGTGCCAATGGCAACGCGGGCGTCTACATCGCTTTCGTTTTCCTGCTGATCGCACTTGGTTTCGCCGCCCCGCGATTTTTCACTTTCGGAAACCTGACGGACGTGCTGCGTCAGGCCGTTCCGATCGCCGTTATAGCCTTCGGTGCGACCTTCGTCATTGGCATGCGAGGCATCGATCTTTCGGTCGGCTCCACTCTGGCCTTGACGGGACTTGCGACCGCCAACCTCGTCGTGCTCGCATATCCAATCTCGGTTGCTTGTCTTGCCGGTCTTGGCGTGGGAGCGTTAATCGGGCTGGTCAATGGGCTTTTGATTACCAAGGTCGGCGTCACCGACTTCATCGCGACGATGGCGATCATGGTCATCAGCCGCGGCGTGGTGATGGTCTACACCCAGGGTATCCCCATCACGGGGGCTTCAGATCCGGCGTTTCGATCGATCGGTCAGGGCTATCTCGGTCGTATCCCGGTCCCGGTGATCCTGACCGTCGTCGTGTTCGCGGCTGCTTACTATCTGCTCTACTACACCCGTTTCGGCCGCTTCGTGCTGTCCATCGGCAGCAACCCGGACGCCGCTCGTCTGGTCGGGATTCCGACCGACACCATCAAGATCATGGTCTATGTGCTGGTTGGCGTCCTGTCGTCCTGCGCCGGCATAATGCTCACCTCGCGGCTCGAGGCAGCGATGCCGGAGGCGGGACAGGGCTATGAGCTCGACGTCATCGCAGCCGTCGTGATCGGTGGTACCGGGCTCTCCGGCGGCCGCGCGACGCTGGTCGGCACCGCAGTCGGGGCGGTCCTGATGGCGGTCGTGCGAAACGCGCTCAACCTGCTGAACGTCAACACGTTCTGGCACCAGGTGGTCATCGGCACCATCATCTTGATGGCGGTCGCTGCCGACCGGTTCAACCGCAGTCGCAAGGCCTGAGGTGGGTAACGTGAAATATTCTGAACTGCGTAAATCCGTTTTCGACGCCAATTTCGAACTCTACGAGAGCGGTCTTGTAATCTCCACTTTCGGCAATGTCAGCGCCATTGATCGACTCGAAGGGGTGGTTGCGATTAAGCCCAGCGGCGTCTCTTACAAGGCGATGAGCGTCGGCGACATTGTGGTTGCCGACCTCGATGGCAACATAGTCGACGGCGACCTGCGGCCCTCGTCCGACATCGACACTCATCTCGAACTCTATAGGCACTTCAGATCCATTGGCGCCGTTGTCCATACACATTCCTTCTTCGCCACGGCATGGGCTCAGTCTGGCCAGCCGATCCCGCCCATGGGGACCACCCATGCAGACTATTTCAAGGGCACGATCCCCGTCACGCGCCAGCTGACCGATGGCGAAATATGCCATGACTACGTCCGCAACACCGGTCGCGTCATCGTCGAGGCCTTAGGCAACAACGATCCGATGTCGATTCCGGCCGCGCTCGTCAACGATCACGGTCCTTTCTGTTGGGGCATCGATGCCGCGGATGCCGTCCACCACGCCGCAATGCTCGAGGCAGTAGCCCGCATAGCGTTCCATTCGCGCCAGATCAGCGACGAGAACGCGGAGATGTCGGGCGCACTCCTTGATCGGCATTTCCGGCGCAAGCATGGACATGGCGCGACATATGGCCAGCCTGGACGAAACAGACGGATATGACGATGTCGATTGTAGCTGGCGTTGACTTTGGCACTTTGAGCGTTCGGGTAACACTCGCCGACACTGAGCAAGGCTCGCTGGGGACGGCGTTCGCGGAATATCCGCTCGGGCGGCTGCGCTCCGATCCTGACCTGGCCACACAGTCGCATCGCGACCATATGGACGCTTTGGCCCGCGCGATGCGCCTTGCGCTCGCCGACTGCGCGATCGACGGAAGCGAAGTCCGCGCGATCGCCATGGACACGACAGGATCTTCGGTCATCCCTGTCGACAGGAACCTCAACCCCTTGAGCGACTACTATCTGTGGTGCGACCACCGTGCGAAGGCCGAAGCCGAGGAAATCACGGCCACGGCGCATGAAACGCATCTCGAGGCCATCGAATGGTGTGGAGGCACCTATTCGCATGAATGGGGTTTCGCCAAGCTCCTTCACTGGTTGCGTCACAATCCAGACCTGCGAGAACGTTTTGGAACGGCGCTTGAACATTGCGACATGGCCGCCGCCGTGCTGACGGGCGTGACCGACAGCTCGGCCATAGTGCGCAGCGTTTGCGCCATGGGCCACAAATGGATGTGGAATCCGAAATGGGGCGGGCTCCCTTCGCAAGCCTTTCTTTCCCGGGTCGACCCACTTTTCGACGGGATTCGCGAGAAAATCAGCGGCTCGTATCAGACGTCGGCAAATGTGGCAGGTCGGTTAAGCCCTCTATGGGCCGATAGGCTGGGGTTGACCGCGGGTATTCCGGTTCCGGTTGGAGCCTTCGACGCCCATTGGGACGCGATCGGCGCCGGCTGCAGGCTGGGTGACGTAGTCAACGTGATAGGCACGTCGACATGCATCATCGCCGTCAGCGAACGCGTTAAATTGATACCTGGCGTATGCGGTGTCGTTCCCGGCAGCGCCCACCCGGATCTGGTCGGCGTCGAGGCGGGGCTTTCGGCGACCGGTGACATCTTCGACGCCATCGCCAAGCGCGCTTCAACCTCTGTTTCGAAATTGTCAGAGGGGCTGGAGGGGATGGAAGGCGGCAAAACAGGACTGATGCGGTTTGCATGGGACAATGGCGACCGAACCGTCCTGGTGAGGTCCGACCTAGGCGGTATGACCATCGGGTGGCATCTGGGGCACACGGCCCAGGATGAACTCTATGCCGCCATCGAGGGGACCGCGTTCCACACCCGCATCATCCTGGAGCGGATGGAAGAACATGGCGTTCCCGTCCACCGTGTCATCAACGGCGGCGGCGTGCCCCAGAAGAACCCTTTGCTCAACCAGATCTACGCGAATGTGCTGGGCAAGCCGATATTGGTTCCTGACGGCCTTCCGACAGGCCTGGGCTCAAGCATTTTCGCCAGCCTTGCATCAAGGGATCACAGCAGCATCGAGGCCGCGCAGGCGCAGATGTGCGTTGGCTTCAGGAGGTACGAACCCGATCCCTCGACGCGCGAACGCTATGAGATGCTCTACCAGCTCTACAAGCAGGTCTACATGGGCTTTGGCACGTCGAGCCGCAGTAACTTCTCCCAGGTGCTCGGCGACATCAAACGGATCGCCGCTGGAGAGGAGGTCAGATCGGACATAGGTCAGCGTCCCCTGCGAAAGGTGGCCGCGATATGACCGCACGGCTGGCCAATAGCGCATCTGGGCGGGTGCCATGCACGGAGCGGCCATGACGTCGGTCCCATCGATGCGAGCGATCCAGTCTTTCGTTCTGGCCGGCAGGATGGGTTCGTTCCTTGAGGCGGCGCTAAGCCTGCAACTCACGCCTTCCGCCGTCAGTCACCAGATCAGGCTGATGGAAGAGGATCTGGGCGAGAAACTGTTCCATCGGATTGGAAGATCCGTTTCACTGACCGAAGTGGGTGAGCGCTACCACCGGGATCTGGCGGAAGCGCTCTCCATGATTGAGCACGCCACCAGCGAAGTGTCGCGGCGCAACAGTGTCGACGTTCTGAGCGTCGGCTGCGCGCCGAGCCTGGCTTCGCTGTGGCTGATGCCTCGTCTGCCGATCTTTGAGGAGCTTCACCCCTCGATCGAAATACGGCTGCTTTCCTCGTCGGACCTGTCGAAACTGACGGATGGCTCTGTGGACGTGGACATTTGCTACGGCAGCGCGCCTCGTCTGGGCTCGATCGCGTCAGAGGATTTTCCGCTGGAGACCATCGTCGTTGCCTGCTCGCCCGAGATCGCATCCTCGAACAATTCTATCGTCAAGCCCTCGGACCTGATCGGCCACACACTGATCAGGTCGGAGCAGACGCCCTACAGCTGGCATCAATGGGCCAAGGACCACAATCTCCAGATCGATCTGACGCGTGGTCCTCGGTTTCGCGACGCTTTCATGTCGATTGCCGCCGCCGTAGAGGGCAGGGGGGTGTGCCTGGAAAGCTACCGACTGCTTGAGAGGGAGATCGAGAAAGGAAATCTCCTTCTGCCCTTCGGCATGACAGGACCGAATCTGCGCTGTCACAGCCTGACCTATGTGCGATCGAGACTGCGCTCATACAAGATCAGCGCCTTCAGAAGTTGGCTTGAACGCCTGTGGTTGGACGAAAGCGAGGCGGTCGAGATCGAGGCGCGTCGTCGCGCAGGCTAAGCTCAAGCCAATCACAACAATCGCGACAGGCCAGGTTGGCCGAGCGAAGATGTCAAGCATGAGGCGATTCATTCCTGAAAATCGCCTCCCTTCGTCGCGCTAACACGTCCACTTGCGGAAGGTCGAACTTGGCTGGCATTGTGGTCTGGCGGATCATCGATTTGCGCGCACAGAAAACGGCATTGGGAGGACGAGAGCGTGCCGACGCGTGAATTGCCCTCACTGCGGTCCTTGAAGGTTCTAGAGGCCGTGGCCAGGCTCGGCTCTTTTGGCAAGGCCGCTGTCGAATTGAGTATAAGCCCTTCCGCCGTCAGTCATCAGATGGCGGCGCTCGAGACGGAGCTCGGGATCGCTATTTTCCACCGCTCCGGACGATCAACAATGCTGACGGATGCTGGGCGTGCCTATGCTGAAGAGATTGGGGCATCGTTCCAACGGATGGAAAGCGCAACACGCAACTTTACCGCCAAAGGTAAGAGCGATGTCCTGAACATCCATTCGGTGGTCAGCCTCGCCTCCCAATGGCTGATGCCGAGACTGGCTCGCTTCAGCGCCAGATATCCAGAAATCGACTTGCGGCTGCATGCCTCGAGTGAGCCTGCTGAACTGCGCACGGGTACGGTCGACATTGACATCCGCTATGGCTCACAGCCGAATGAGGTCGGCATCGCCGTCGAACCATTCCCGCCCGAACTTATCGTCGTGCTCTGCTCACCGGCACTTACTCTCAGAGAGAGCGGATTCCGCTCCCCCCAGGACCTAACCAAGTTCCCCCTGATCCATTCAGAGGTGAATCTCTATCGTTGGCAGGATTGGGCAAACGACCATGGGATAAAACTCGATACGGATCGCGGCCTGCGCTTCGACCGGTCCTTCATGTCCATCAATGCCGCTGCTGACGGGTTGGGAGTGTGTCTGGAAAGTCTGATGCTGGTGCATCAAGATCTGAAGAGCGGGCGACTTGTCGCTCCTCTCGGGATCCAGGGACCCTGGATGACCTGTCATAGTCTCGTCTACCTTAGATCGAGGCTGCGAACTCCGAAGATTGCGCTGTTTCGCCAGTGGATTGAAGAGGCTCTCCAGGACGATAAAGATCTTGTGCTTTCGGTCCGATGCTGATGAGTGTTTGGTCCCTGCGTCAGGTCTGGAGGGGACCACTCGCCCCATCAAAGCGTGGGGATCAAACACCTAGGGTCCATATACACACTATGGACACCGATTGCTGAAGAAGCGCTTTAACCTGTCGCGTTGCTGAGCTGTTATTCGCTCACTGACATCGATTGCAGCGGACAGCAGGCAGATGACTCAAGCAGTCTTCATCGCATTGCAGATTTCTTCGACCAGCATGGCGGCCGAAATCGAGCCGGGGTCCGGGTGCCCCAAGGAACGCTCGCCGAGACGTGCGGCGCGGCCGACGGTTGCGACCATGTTGCGTGTCGCTTCCGCACCCTCTCGGGCCGCCGCGATTATGGCATCGGCATTCTGACCATCGAGTGCGGCATCGGCGGCCGGGCCCCAGGCATCGAGCATCGTCTTCTGGCCGGGCTCCGCCTTGCCACGCTGGACGATGCCGTCGCGCATCGCCGCAATGATGGTCCGCAGTTCGCCCTTCGGCATTGATGTGCGCGGACCTGCGGCCTTGCCGGCGCGTAGAAGGGCGGTCGCGTAGAGTGGTCCCGACGAGGCGCCGACCGCGTTGAGAAAGCCTTTGGCGGCGGCATTGAAGACTTCCTGCAGCGTGCCCTCGGCGGCCTGGGCGGCATCGGCCGCGGCTTTCATGCCTTGTTCCATGGCAATACCGTGGTCGGCATCCCCAATGACCCCATCAAGGGCGCAGAGCCTGTCGCGCTCAGTTGCCATCCGTGCAGAGATGGTGCCGAAAAGGGTTTTCAAATCCGCGGTCGTAAACTCCATCTCGCTCAACTCCGGAACATGGCGCAGTCGCAGGGATGGTCGATCATACGCTGCAATTCGTCATCGAGATGCATGATGGTGATCGATGCGCCGGCCATGTCGAGCGACGTGCAGTAGGGGCCGACAAGCGTCTTGTGAACGGCCAGCCCGGCTGCCTTCAAGCGCTCGGCGATCCGCGCGTTCAGGATGTAAAGTTCCATCAGCGGCGTTGCACCGAGCGAGTTGACCAGAACAGCGACACGAGCGCCGGCCGGCGCCGCCATTTCCGCCAGGATCGCGTCCATGATTTCGTCGGCGACCTCATTGGCCGAACGCAATGGTCCGCGCCGCACCCCGGGTTCGCCATGGATGCCCATGCCGATTTCCATTTCACCAACAGGAAGATCGAAGCTCGGCTTGCGCGTCTGCGGCAGGGAACAGGACGAGAGAGCCACGCCCATGGTGAAGGTGCGGTCGTTGGCGTGCCTGGCGATCCGCTCCACCTCGTCCAGCGGCATCATCATGTCGGCGGCCGCGCCCGCGCACTTGAAGATGAACACATTGCCAGCCACGCCACGGCGCTTTTGCCTTTGATCGCGCGGCGCCGACGCGATGTCGTCGGTGGTCAGCACCGTGCGCGCCTCGATGCCTTCCATCTCCAGCAGTTCTGCGGCCATGTCGAAATTCATCACGTCGCCGGCATAGTTGCCATACATGAACAGGACGCCTGCGCCGCCACTCGCGGCTATCGCCGCGTCGACCGCCGGCTGCGGAGGGGGCGAAGCGAAGACGTTGCCGATCGCCGCGGCATCCGCCAGTCCCTTGCCGACATAGCCCAGGAAGGTCGGCTCATGGCCTGAGCCGCCGCCGATGACCAGCGCCACCTTTCCGGTTCGCGGACCGTGCTTGGCGACGACTGCGCGCGGCGCATTGTCCGGGCGCCACAGATGCTCGGGATGCGCGGCCATGATGCCAGCCAACATTTCGTCCACGGCCGCATTGCCGTCATTAATCAGCTTCTGCGTCAGGCTCATGTATCCTCCTGCATCATTCCTCGGGCGTGAGATTAATGCGTTTGGCTTCTGCGTGGAAACGCTCTTCTGACCCAGCCGGAGGTACCAGCCCTCGAGCACCTCAGCGCGATGTTGTACTTTGCGTTTGCATGATCAGCGTGGCGACTTTGCCGGCCGACGCCAAGTCGCATCCTGAGATGGCACGACAGCGAAACGACTTAAGTGATGCGCTGGATACTGGCCGCGATCTCCTCCGGCTCGAACACGCGCTTCCAGTCGTCGCGCATCAGCACCGGCTTGCCGAATTCGATCGCCTTGTTGCAGGCGTCCGAGAACACGCCCTGGGTTTCGCCGAAGATGACCGCACCGAGCACATTCATATGGCCGAGCAGGAAGTCGAGCGCCGCCTGCCGGTCGACGCCGCGCGCCACGACCTCGTCGAGCGCTTCCTTCATCACGACGAGCAACGAAGCGCACACCGTCTCCGAAAGGCCGGGCTCGAGCAGCGCCATCTGATCGACCGTCACGCGATGCGAGCGCATCACCGGCGCCCAGATGATGCGGGCGATCTTTTCGCCCTTGGCGTAATCTTCCTCCGGCCCCTGCATTAGCGCGCTGACGATATGCTGCTTGGCCTTGACGCCGCCGAAGAAGTCTTTTTTGGCAGCCATGTCGGTCTCATCGTTGAAGATCGGCGGATGGCAGGGATGGGTGACGAAATAGGTCAGGTCCGAACGCTTCGGCAAATGGCCGGCAAAGGGGGCTGCCGCATCGAGCACCATCACCATTGTTCCCGGTGCCAGCTTGCTCTCGATGCCGGCGGCGACCTTGCCGATATGGGTGTCGGGAACCGCCAGGATCACCACTTCGGCGCCCTTGAGCGCCTCGTCGACGCTCACTGTCTCGATGCCGAGGCCGCTCTTCAGCCGCTCCTTGCCCGCTTCGCTGATCTCGACGTGGCGGATCACGTAGTGTGAGCCGCGAAAATTGGTCGACAGGCGGTAGCCCATTTTCCCGCCCGCACCGAGTAGCGCTATAGTTGTCATTGGCCGTCTTCCTCAGAACGCATGCAGGTTTCTGCTGTGATCACACTGCCGCAATATTGACAAGGAGAATCGCACATCGATTTTATCATTGCCTCTGCTCATTATTCGGCGTCGACCGCATCACCGGGCGCCCAGTGCGAGCTTTTTGGCCAACCTGAAAGAGCCGGCGTCTTGCGGAAGGACGCGCCGACCGAACAGCGCTGATTGGCTGAGTTCGATGATTTCGCCCCACGACACAATTATCAAGGGTCAGCCTTTCCTTATTCATGTCGGTGGCCCTAAAAGCTATAGCCAGCGAGGTAGGCTGGACCGCACCCGATCGGGCTGCGCGACCCCAACCAGCTGCCGCACGATGGGCGCTCATGTCAGCGCCAACAAAGCCGTTTCAGCGTCGATGCGACATTTCTACTTTGCAGAGATCGTGCCTGGCCGGCCAATGTCTCATTTCTCACTGACGGATAGCGCGGCATCTCTAAACGGGTTTGCCAACCCCTGACACAGCTAAGCTAAGAATTCCCAGATCGGGCAACGTAACTGTTGCTCCTGCCTTGCCAATCTCCCCGGGTTCGAGAGCGAGAGAGGGCTGCAGATTGGGGTACGATCTTGGTGGCGAGCGTGACCTGGGACGCACAGAGATATCTGAACGACGATCCTGGACTGTGCCGGCCGCAGCCCCCAAACGGCAAGCCGCGCATTGCCCGCCGTGTGGCATATAATGGCAGCCTGGAACTGTTGGGCGGAAGTGTCACTGCATAGCAGGTCATTGATAGCCCTCGATCGTATGTAGGGTGCATTCCAGTTTGCCGCGTGCCGCGCAAAGTTGATCCGCATTCACCCGCGGACCGAGCCCATGACAGCCACGAAGCTACTGGTTGGCCAGATCGCAGTGGTCTTCGCGATCGTCATTCTTGGCGTGTGGGCTGCAACGCAATGGTGCGCCCAAATGCTCGGCTATCAGCCGCAGCTTGGCGACCCATGGTTCATCGTGGCCGGCTGGCCCATTTATGAGCCGTGGAAGCTGTTCGAATGGTGGTTCCATTTCGACGCCTACGCGCCTGAGGTCTTCGACAAGGCGGGCGCACTTGCCGGCGCCAGCGGATTCCTGGGCTGTGCCGCGGCGATCGCGGGCTCTCTTTGGCGCGCGCGGCAGCGCGGCCTAGTCACAACCTACGGATCATCGCGCTGGGCCATTAAGCAGGAAATCGACAAGGCAGGGCTGTTTCAGCCGGCTGGTGTTTTCCTTGGCAAGCTGGAGGATCACTATCTGCGACATGACGGACCCGAGCACGTCATGGCTTTTGCCCCGACACGCTCGGGCAAAGGCGTTGGACTGGTTGTTCCGACGCTTCTTTCCTGGACAGGATCGGCCGTCATTCACGATATCAAGGGCGAAAACTGGCAGCTCACCTCAGCTTGGCGGTCGAAGTTCTCGCACTGCCTTTTGTTCAATCCAACCGATCCACGGTCGGCGCGCTATAACCCGCTGCTGGAAGTGCGCAAGGGTCCAAACGAGGTCCGCGACGTCCAGAACATTGCCGACATTCTCGTCGATCCGGAAGGCGCGCTGGAGCGGCGCAATCATTGGGAAAAGACGAGCCATTCTCTCCTGGTCGGCGCCATTTTGCACGTGCTCTACGCCGAGGAGGAAAAGACGCTTGCCCGCGTCGCCACTTTCCTGTCGGACCCGCAACGCTCATTTGCCGCGACGTTGCAGCGAATGATGACCACCAATCACCTTGGTGGGGCGGATAAGCCACAGGTCCATCCAGTCGTCGCCTCAGCCGCGCGCGAGGTGCTGAACAAGTCCGAGAACGAGCGTTCAGGCGTGCTCTCCACCGCCATGTCGTTTCTCGGGCTCTATCGCGATCCGACCGTGGCTGCAGCAACATCGGCATGCGACTGGCGCATCGCGGATCTGATGGATGCCCAACGGCCGATGTCGCTCTATCTGGTGGTGCCGCCATCGGACATCTCACGCACCAAGCCGTTGGTGCGGCTGGTGCTAAACCAGATCGGCCGCCGTTTGACCGAGCGCCTCGATGGCGATCCAAAGAAGAGCCGAAAGCATCAGCTTCTGATGATGCTCGACGAATTCCCGGCACTCGGGCGTCTCGACTTCTTCGAGACCGCGCTTGCCTTCATGGCAGGCTACGGGATCCGCGCCTACTTGATCGCGCAGTCCTTGAATCAGATCTCGAAAGCCTATGGCGAGAACAACGCCATCCTCGACAATTGCCATGTGCGCATTGCCTTTTCGTCCAATGACGAGCGCACCGCCAAACGCATCTCGGACGCGCTTGGAACAGCGACGGAACTGAGGTCTATGCGCAACTATGCCGGCCATCGGCTGGCGCCCTGGCTTTCGCATGTCATGGTCAGCCGCCAGGAGACTGCCCGGCCGCTGCTGACGCCGGGCGAGGTGATGCAGCTGCCGCCATCCGACGAGCTTGTGCTGGTTTCGGGATTGCCGCCGATCCGCGCCAAGAAGCTGCGTTACTACGAGGATCGGAATTTCACGGAGCGGGTACTGCCTGCGCCGGTATTGCGCGACGGTCCTTACGCCGACTGTCCTGCACCACGCCCGGACGATTGGAGTGGACAGGTTCGCAGCGTTGACCGCCGTCTAGCCGCCGACGACGAAGGCGCCGGCGCGATGATCGAAGACGAAGGTGGCGTCCAGCAGCAACGCCATCCCGGTTTGCCCGAAGAACAGACCGTCGTCCCCCAGGAGCCACACCAGGACGACCTGTTCAAGCCTGCCGACGATGACGGCGAGGCGCCCGCCGACAAGCGCGTCATGGACCGGATTTCCACAGCGGCGCGCGCCTATGGCCTCAACGAGGGACGGGGCGACGACAAGGACATCGTGCCCGGCTTCTGAGCCATTTCGCGGCTTGGGCGTATCTCGGCGTAGATAACGTCCATAAGCGATTTTGCGGATCTCGACGATGCTCGTTCCCGCCGCCGGCGCATCAGCGCCGGTCAGTCGGAATAAGCCGCATGAAGTCCCACCGCATCCGCCACCAGTTTCTGCTCGAGCCCGAATTGAGCAAAAAGCTGGAGACCCTCAGCCGCAATCCTTCGACCACCAAATCGGCGATCGTGGCCAAGGCGGTCGAGGCCTTCATCGAGCGGCGCGGTGAGAACGAGCTCGACCAGCGCTATGGCAAGCGGCTCGACCGTCTTTCCCGCGACCTCGGCCATGTCAGGCGCGATGCCGAGATGATCCTGGAGAGCCTGGCGCTCTTCATCCGTTTTTCGATCACGCTTCATGCCCACACGCCGGTTCCGGATAAGGCAACGCAGGCGATTGCCCAGGAGCGTTTCGACAAATTCGTCGAGCAGGTCGGCCGTCAGATTGCATCCGGCAAGCGATCGCTTGGCAATGACGACAGCACGGGAGGCGAACGATGAGTTCCCATCCTGAGGCCGACCACCGCCGCCGCGCCATGCTGCGCACCGCCATGGGGCCGGCGATCACCGAGGCGCTCGCCGATCCCACCGTCATCGAGGTGATGGTCAATCCCGATGGCGCGCTGCGGCTCGACCGGCTGGGCGAAGGTCGGGTCGAAACCGGCGTGCACATGCACCCTTCCGAGGCCGAGCGCATCATCCGCCTGGTCGCCTCTCACGTTCGCGCCGAAGCGCATGTCGACAGCCCAATCGTCAGTGCCGAACTGCCGTCGGGCGAGCGCTTCGAGGGCTTGCTGCCGCCTGTCGTTCTGGCCCCGTGTTTCGCTATCCGCAAGCCAGCAGCAAAACTCTACACGCTGGCCAACTATGTCGCCGACCTCATCATGCTGCCGCTGCAGGCCGACGCACTGAAGAAAGCGGTCCGCGAGCGGCGCAACATTCTCGTCGCCGGCGGCACGTCGTCGGGCAAGACCACGCTTGCCAATGCGCTCTTGGCAGAGGTCGCCGAATGCGACGAGCGGGTGATCCTGATCGAGGACACACGCGAACTGCAATGTGCCGCCAAGGACTGCGTTGCCATGAGAACGAGGCGGGGTGCGGTGACACTTGCCGATCTCGTGCGCTCGACGCTGCGGTTCAGACCCGACCGCATCATCGTTGGCGAGGTTCGCGGCGCTGAAGCCCTCGACATGCTGAAGGCATGGAACACCGGGCATCCCGGCGGCATCGCCACCGTTCACGCCAATTCGGCGCGCTCGGCGCTCTACCGTATCGAGCAACTCGCCCAGGAGGCTGTCGTCACCGTCCCCCGCCGCCTCATCGCCGACGCCATCGATCTGATCGTCTTCATCGCTGGGCGCGGATCCTCGCGCCGCATCGAGGCAATCGCCGAGGTCACCGGGCTCGACGGCAGTGGCGACTACGCCGTCACCCAACTCACGCTTCCGCAACTCCAACAGATTTGAGAGGTCACTTCATGCGCAAGAAGCTTCGCTTTCTTTCGTCCGCCGCCATGGCGTTTATCCTCACGGCACCGGCTTATGCGGCCGGCTCCGGCATGCCGTGGGAACAGCCGTTGCAGCAGATCCTGGAGTCGGTGCAGGGACCAGTCGCCAAGATCGTCGCGGTGATCATCATCATTACCACGGGCCTGACGCTTGCATTCGGCGACACGGCCGGTGGGTTCCGCCGGCTGATCCAGATCGTCTTCGGCCTGTCGATTGCCTTCGCCGCTTCAAGCTTCTTCCTGTCCTTCTTCTCCTTCGGCGGCGGAGCACTCGTCGGATGAGCACCGGAGAGCAGCAAATCGAGGGCTTCGAGGTTCCCGTTCATCGCGCGTTGACCGAGCCAATCCTGCTCGGCGGTGCGCCGCGGGCGGTGGCGATCCTCAACGGCACGGTGGCCGCCGCAATCGGGCTTGGCTTGCAGCAGTGGATTGCCGGTCTGGTGATCTGGATGGCGGGACACACGCTTGCTGTCTTTGCGGCAAGGCGGGATCCGGACTTTGCCAGCGTGCTTGTGCGCCATCTCCAGCAGAAGGGCTGGCTTGCATGCTGAATCTTTCCGAATACCGCGGCAAAGCCGACCGGCTTGCCGATCATCTGCCCTGGGCAGCACTCGTCGCGCCCGGCATCGTGCTCAACAAGGACGGCGGCTTTCAACGGACGTTGCGGTTCCGCGGGCCCGATCTTGAAAGCGCGACGGAAGCTGAGCTCATCGGCATTTGCGCACGGGCAAACAATGCGCTGAGACGCCTTGGCTCCGGTTGGGCATTGTTCTTCGAGGCCGAGCGCGTCGAAGCGCTGGGCTATCCGAGCTCGCGTTTTCCTGATGCAGCTTCATGGCTCGTCGATGAGGAACGGCGCGCGGCTTTCGAGGGCAAGGTTGCGCATTTCGAGAGCGTCTATCATCTGACCTTGGTCTTCATGCCGCCACCGGATGGCCAGGCCCGAGCGCAAAGCGCTCTCGTCGATCGGCATCACTCTGGCAGCGCCAGAGACTGGCGCCAGGAGCTGGTGCGGTTTCGCGACGAGACCGATCGGGTTCTCGATCTTCTCTCGGGTTTCATGCCCGAGGTGCGCGCGCTCGATGACGCCGAGACGCTGACTTACCTGCACGGCACAGTTTCGACCCGCCGCCATCTGGTCGCCCTGCCGGAAACGCCGATGTATCTCGACGGGCTGCTGGTCGACGCCCCGCTTACCGGTGGCTTGGAGCCGATGCTGGGCCAACAGCATCTGCGCACGCTCACAATCCTCGGTTTTCCGAATGTCACCCGGCCGGGGATTCTCGATGCGCTCAACCACCAGGAGTTCGCCTATCGCTGGGTGACGCGTTTCATCCCGCTCGACAAGACGGAGGCCACCAAGACGCTGACGCGGCTCAGGCGGCAGTGGTTTGCCAAGCGCAAGTCGATCGCCGCCATCCTGCGCGAGGTCGTGACCAACGAACCGGTCCCGCTCGTCGACAGCGATGCCGACAACAAGGCGCTCGATGCCGATGCCGCCCTGCAGGCGCTTGGAGGCGATCACGTCGGCTTCGGCTATCTCACCACGACGGTGACCGTGTGGGACAAGGACCGTGAAGCCGCCGCGGAAAAACTTCGCGCCGTCGAGCGCATCGTCAACGGGCTCGGCTTCACCACGATCCGCGAAAGCATCAATGCTGTCGAGGCGTGGCTTGGTTCATTACCGGGTCATGTCTACGCCAATGTTCGCCAGCCGCTCGTTCACACGCTGAACCTTGCCCATCTCATGCCGCTGTCGTCGGTGTGGGCAGGTCCAGCGGACAACGAACATCTTGCCGAGGTCACCGGATCAGTTTCGCCGCCGCTTCTTTTTGCCGAGACCAGCGGATCGACACCGTTTCGGCTTTCCACCCATATCGGCGATGTCGGCCATATGCTGATTGTCGGACCGACCGGCGCCGGCAAGTCGGTGCTGCTGGCGCTCATCGCTTTGCAGTTCCGGCGTTACGCCGGTGCCCAGGTCTATGTCTTCGACAAGGGCAATTCAGCCCGCGCGGCAACGCTTGCCATGGGCGGAGAACATCATGCCCTTGGTGCCGGTGGTGCGCTTGCTTTCCAGCCTCTGCGCAACATCAGCGACCCCGCTTCCCGAAGCTGGGCGGCGGAATGGATCACCGGCCTGATTGCCCATGAAAACGTCCCCGTCACGCCGGAGGTGAAGGAAGCGATCTGGTCGGCGCTTACCAGCCTTGCCACCGCGCCGGCGCAGGAACGAACGCTCACCGGCCTGTCGGTGCTGCTTCAGTCCAACGCGCTGAAATCGGCGCTTATGCCCTACACGCTCGACGGCCCCTTCGGCCGGCTGCTCGATGCCGATGATGACCGGTTGGCGATCTCGGATGTGCAGTGCTTCGAGACCGAGGAGCTGATGCATGAGGAAAGCGCCGTTCTGCCGGTGCTGACCTATCTGTTCCATCGGCTGGAAGAACGGTTCGACGGCCGGCCGACACTGCTGATGCTCGACGAGGCCTGGGTCTATCTCGACAATCCGCTCTTTGCCGCCCGCATCCGTGAATGGCTGAAGGTGCTGCGCAAGAAGAACGTTTCTGTGATCTTCGCGACGCAGTCGCTCGCCGACATCGCAGGCTCATCGATCGCGCCGGCTATCATCGAGAGCTGCCCACAACGCGTCTTTCTCCCCAACGATCGTGCCGTCGAGCCGCAGGCAAGAGCGGCATACGAGCGCTTCGGCCTGAATGAGCGCCAGATCGAACTGATCGCCCGCGCCACGCCGAAGCGTCACTATTATCTGCAGTCTCGCCGCGGCAACCGGCTGTTCGAGCTGGGCTTGGGGCCCATCGCTCTTGCGCTCTGCGGCGCCTCCGATCCGGCCACGCAGACCCTGACCGACAACCTCCTGGCTGAAGAAGGGCAGGGCAGCTTTGCCGCCCGCTTCCTCAGCGCGCGCGGCCTCGATTGGGCCGCCGAGCTTCTCCCGCAATTCCCTCAACCTAACAAGGAGCAATCGTCATGATGGGACGCCGCCTTCTCACCAGCCTGGTCACCGTTTCGCTGATCGCCAAACCGTTGGCCGACTACGTCCAGCCGGCCTATGCGCTCATCGTGTTCGATCCATCTAACTATACGCAAAACGTGCTGTCGGCAGCTCGCGCCTTGGAGCAGATCAACAATCAGATCCAGTCTCTGCAGAACCAGGCGACGATGCTACAGAACATGGCGCGCAACCTTCAGCGCCTGGATTTTTCGTCCGTGGGCCAGCTTACCGGGTCACTGCAACGGATCGATGGCCTGATGACCCAAGCGAGCGGCCTAAGCTTCGATCTCGACAAGCTCCAGGACCAGTGGCGCCAGCAATATCCGGAAAGCTACGATGCCACGATCAAGGTGAGCGACGTGGCGAGCGCCGCGCGCGAGCGCTGGCAGAACGCCATGCAGGCGTTCCGCCAGACCATGAGCGCGCAGTCGCAGATCGTCGAGAATGTCCGGACCGATGGAGACCTGCTCACTGACCTTGTCACCCGCAGCCAGGGCGCTGCCGGTGCGCTTGAGGCAAGTCAGGCGACCAATCAGTTGATCGCGCTCTCGACCAAGCAGCAGATGCAGATCCAGACGCTGCTCGCGACCCAGTTCCGGGCCGAGGCCGAGGATGCGGCACGCAAGGCGCAATCCGAGGAAGCCGCCCGCCAGACGACGAAGCGTTTCCTGGGCACCGGTACGGCTTATCCCGGCAACTGATCAGCAGTTCTTCAAGACAACGAGGAAGGCGGCGACATGAACGACCTCGGCGTCATCGATCGCTTCATGGAGACTTTTACCCGCTACATCGACAGCGGGTTCGGTCTGCTTTCGGGCGACGTCGCCTCCCTCACCACCATCCTGATCGGCATCGACATCACACTGGCCGGCCTGGTCTGGGCGTTCGGCGGCGAGCCCAACATTCTCGGCCGGCTTGTGCGCAAGGTGCTCTATGTCGGCGCCTTCGCCTTCATCCTGAACAATTTCAAAAACCTCGCCGACATCATCTACCGTTCCTTTGCCGGGCTGGGCATCAACGCATCGGCCGGCAATCTGTCGGCCGACAATCTCCTGCGCCCAGGCCGCATTGCCGCGGCCGGCTTCGAGGGCGCCTGGCCGCTGCTCAATCAAGCGAGCCAGCTCGTCGGTTTCCCCGAGATCTTCGGCAACGCGCTCACCATCTTCGTGCTGCTCCTGGCCTGGTTCCTGGTGCTGATCGCCTTCTTCATTCTTTCCATCCAGCTGTTCATCACCATCCTGGAGTTCAAGCTGACCACATTGGCCGGCTTCGTCCTGGTGCCCTTCGCGCTCTGGAACCGTTCGGCGTTTCTGGCCGAGCGCGTGCTTGGCAATGTGATCTCGTCGGGCATCAAGGTGATGGTGCTTGCCGTCATTGTTGGTATCGGCTCGACGCTGTTCGGTGAGTTCGCCTCCGCGCTGCAGGGCAAGGAGCCGGACCTGGCCGCGGCCATGTCGCAGGTGCTGGGTGCGCTGGCGCTGCTGGGCTTAGGTGTTTTCGGGCCTGGAATTGCCTCGGGCCTTGTTTCCGGTGCGCCGCAGCTTGGCGCGGGCGCGGCCCTTGGAACCACCGCGGCGGCGGCCGGGTCAGCACTGGTCGCTGGAGGCGCTGCCTTCGCCGGTGCGCGCATGGCGACCGGCGGCGGCCTCGCTGCCGTCCGTGTCGGTACGGCGATGGGATCGGCTGCTTCGACGGCATGGAAGATGGGACGAGCAACGTCGCCCGGGTCCGGCCTCCCCGGCGTAGCTGCCGGCCTGCAGGGCGTTGCGAGTGCCGCTGGCGACGCGGCGATGCGGGGCATGCGATCCGCAACAGAATCATTCCAGCGCAGCGCCGATGCCGGTCGCGAGGCTGCCTGGACAGCGACCGGCGGCACGCCGACCAGCACGATGACAGGAAGTTCCCCCGCCGCCGATCCGGCCGCCGTGCCGGCATGGGCGAAGCGTCTGCGTGCCGAACAGGCCGCCCGTGCCCATCGCCATGCCGCCACTCAGGCGCTGCGCGATGGCGATCACGGCGGAAGCGGCGCCAATCCCTCTCTCAACGACAAGGAAGACTAGATGCTCTTCAAGCGACCCGTTCAGCGTTACGGAAAGACGCCCGAGCCCGTGTCACCTTACCAGAAGGCCGGCCAAGTCTGGGACGAGCGCATCGGCACGGCTCGCGCCCAGGCCAGGAACTGGCGTCTGATGGCTTTTGGCAGCCTGGCGCTATCAACGGGGCTTTCCGGTGGGCTTCTGTGGCAGTCGATGCAGGGCCGCGTCGTGCCTTACGTCGTCGAGGTCGACCATTTCGGCGAAACCCGCGCCGTCGCACCGGCCGTCCAAAACTACCAACCGGATGATGCCCAGATAGCCTGGCATCTCGGCCGTTTCATCCAGAATGTCCGCTCCGTTTCCACCGACGCGGTTCTGGTGCGGCAGAACTGGCTGTCGGCCTACGACTTTGCCACCGACCGCGCAGCACTCTTCCTCAATGAATTTGCCAAGGCCAATGACCCTTTCGGTCAGATCGGTACGCGCAGCGTGTCGGTGCAGGTGACCAGCGTGGTCCGGGCGTCTGACGCCTCGTTCCAGGTCAAATGGACCGAGCAGGTTTTTGAGCGCGGCAGCCTCGCCACCACGACGCGCTGGACCGCGATCCTCACCATCGTGATCCGCCCGCCGAGGAACACCGATCAGCTGCGCAAGAACCCGCTCGGCGTCTTCATCAACGCCATCGACTGGTCGCGCGAGCTCGACAGTGCAGCACCGACATCCGTTTCCCCGAAGGAGCCCGCTGATGACAAATAAAGCCCCATCCGTCCGCGCCGTGTTGATCTTGTCGACGTCGGCTGCGGTTCTTTCGGCCTGTGCCTCGAAGCCGGCGCCGCCGCCTGAGATTTCCTATGACGCGGCCGACTTCAAACCGGCGGCAATCGAGAAGGCGCCGCAAACGCCGGTCAAGGTCGTCGAGGTGCCAAAGCCCTTGCCGCTGCCCGGTCAGCTACAGCCTGAGCCCCGCAAGGTCGCCGACGACAAGCGCTCGCCTGAAGAACGGGTCGCCGACGCCAACAAGGCGGCGACGCAGCAACCCACCAAGTTTGGCTATGTCAACGCGGTGCAGGTCTATTCCTTCGCCGATGGCGCGCTCTACCAACTTTACGCCGCGCCGGAGCGCGTCACCGATATCGCCCTGCAGCCAGGCGAGAAGCTGACCTCGGTCTCCGCCGGCGACACGGTCCGCTGGGTGATCGGTGACACAACGAGCGGCGCCGGTAACGACCAGCGCACCCATGTTCTGGTCAAACCCTTCGCACCAGGGCTTGCCACCAATCTGGTCATCACGACGGATCGGCGATCCTATCACCTCCAGCTGCAAAGCACGGACAAGACCGCCATGGCGGCGATCTCCTGGACCTATAGCGAAGACCAGATCATCGCGCTGCGCCGGCGCAACGCTCAGGCCGAGGCGGCCATGCCCGTGGCGTCGAGCGTCGCCCTCGAGAATATTCGCTTCCGTTATGCGATCAGCGGCGACACGCCGCCCTGGCGCCCGAAGCGCGCCTTCGACGATGGCAGCAAGGTCTATATCGAATTCCCGGGACGCATCGACCAAGGCGAGGCGCCGCCGCTCTTCATCGTCGGTGCCGATGGCGACAACCAGCTCGTCAACTACCGCATGCGCGGCAACTACTACATCGTCGATCGCCTCTTCGCTGCGGCCGAGCTCCGTCTCGGTACCAAGCAACAGCAGGTGGTGCGCATCACGAGAACCGACGGCCGGCAACTGCCCCGGCGGACATCGTTGTTTTCCCGTTTCGGCAGATGAGGGGAGCGCTCATGACCGACACCACTCGCCCCAATATCCCGCCGAAGCTCGATCCCGAACAGCTTCAGTTGCGCGCCTCGCCGCGCCGAGCCGTGCGGTTCAGGCGCGGCATAATCGTCGCGATCGCAGCTGTTGGTTCCGGCGCCATCGTTAGCGTCACCATGATGGCGCTGCAACGACCGGCACTGCGCCTGGAGCAACAGGCCGAAGAGCTTTACAACACCGACCGCAAGCCGACCGCCGAGGGTCTCGAAGGGCTGCCCAAGGACTATTCCGGGATCAAACCAAAACCCCCTTTGCTTGGACCGCCGCTGCCTGGCGACCTCGGCCGTCCGATCCTCGAGCATCAGCGCCAACTTGGCATCGCACCGGGCCAGGAGGTTTCCGCGGAGGAGCAGCGGCTTGCCCAGCAGGCGATTTCGGCGCGCGAATCGCAAGTTCTCTTCCGCATCGAAAGCCGGCCCCGGCAAGCTGATGCCGCCGGCAATGGGCAGGGCGGGCGTTCCCCCTTTGAGGCGACGTCTCCGCAGCCCGATGCCGAAGGTGCGCGAGCTTCGGTCGCGCCGGCCGAAGGCGACCAGAACAACCAGCAGCGCAAGCTCGATTTTATCAGCCAGCGGGGCATAGGCGGGATCTACAATCCGCATGCGTTGCAGACGCCGGCCTCGCCCTATCAGTTGATGGCCGGCAGCGTGATCGCCGCAAGTCTGATCACCGGCATCAATTCCGATTTGCCGGGCTTGGTCGTCGCACAGGTCACCGAGAACGTGCACGACAGCGTCACCGGTACCATCCTTCTGATCCCTCAAGGTTCTCGTATGATCGGCACCTATGACAGCGTTGTCGCCTTTGGCCAGAAACGTGCGCTGCTGGTCTGGCAACGCATCGTTATGCCCGACGGCTCATCGATCGAAATCGACAATCTGCCGGCGACCGACACTGCCGGTTATGCTGGACTGGAGGACATGGTGGATTTCCACACTTGGCAGCTGATCAAGGGGGTTGCGCTCGCCACATTGCTGGGCGTTGGCACCGAGTTGAGCTTTGGGGAAAACGAAAGCGACTTGGTCAAGGCAATTCGTGAATCCACCCAGCAGAACGTCAGTCAAGCCGGCCAGCGCATCACTGAAAAGAACCTCAACATTCAGCCCACCATTACCGTCCGCCCCGGTTGGCCGTTGCGCATCATCGTGCATAAGGACCTCGTGTTGCGGCCATACACGGGGTGAACAGGAGGCGTTCATGGCGAACCTGAAACTCGGCAAGCTTCCGGACCGCACACCGTCCAAGATCACCATCACCGTCAGCGCCGATCTAAGCCAGGCGCTGAACGATTATGCCGCACTTTACCGTGAGACGTATGGAGAGTCCGAAACCGTGGCTGAACTGATCCCCTTTATGCTGGTCGGGTTCCTGGAGGGCGACCGGGCGTTTGCCAAGGCGAGGAAGGAAGGTCTGCCGGGCGGAGCCGGCGTGTCGGAGAAACCACGAAGGCAATCAGCTTCAACATAGACAATGCGTAGCAGGGGCGGCTCGGCTTGTCTGAGTAGAAATACAGCTGATAACGGCAGCACCGGGAAGTTTCCTGAGCGCAATGCTGCTGTCGTTTGACCCGCACCCTGATAGTGGACCGCTCTAATGACCTTTCTTGAGCTGACTAGCCAGAGACGCGTCTTTCAGCTGCGAGAAAACCGCGAGCCAAAAGCGAGAATCGCGCTCGCGCCCGTCAAAATGCGCCGTGAATGCGCAATGAGCCGTGGCGGTCGACGCGTCCGACCCATAGATATCGAGGGCGGCTTTGGCCGCCTCATGTGGGGTTGCAAAATCCCAAAGCGTCAGACCGGCACGGTCCGGTGCACCAGTGCCGATATGGTCACGGTGATTCCCTGGCACGCCAACGATCTCCGGTTCCCCTATTTGCTCTTAGGCTTTGGCCTTGCGTTTCGGAGTGGAATTCTTGGCCGGGGCAGCCTTCCTTCCCAACCCCAACGATTTTGCCAGCGCCGATCGGGTAGCCGAATAGTTTGGAGCGACCATGGGATAGTCCTTCGGCAGGCCCCACTTCGCCCTGTATTCATCGGGCGTCATGCCATGCCGGGTTGCCAGATGGCGTTTAAGCGACTTGTATTTCTGACCATCCTCAAGGCTGATGATGTAGTCCGGGAACACGGACTTCTTGGGATTCACTGCCGGCTTTGGGGTGGTTGGTTCCTCCGAACTTGGCTTGTCAATATTAGACAATGCCGAATTCACACTGGCAATCAGATCGGGCAACCCAGACACTGGAACAGCGTTTTTCTGGACATAGGCGGAAACGATATCCGCAGTAAGCTCGATCAGATTATTAGCTTCTTCAGACATAGTCGTGCTCCTAGCTTGAAACCATTAGCTCATATCGCTCATTCCGCAAATGCGCAACCAACCCGTCCAGGCGATAACCGTTGTCTGACACTACTGCTGCCCCCTTTTTTGGTCTGTTTCTTTTCACATCGGGGTACGATTTCGACGTCACGGTGCTGACACGATGCGTGCGACGGAAAATCACTGCGATCATTCGGCGGGGGTGAAGATCTGGAGTAGACTGGCAGCTTCGCGCCTGCTCTCAGTCGTTCCGAGTGCCCTCGACTGTTCCCGAAAGCTGACACACAAAGCCGCTTAGAACGCGGTAAGCAATCTGCGATACTCACTGTAACCTACCTTCGGTGATCGAGCAGTTCGCTATTTACGGCAAATCTATCTCGTTATATACGAGTCTCTACAACGGGCCGAGTGGATTTGTGCTGGAGTCGCGAGGGCGATAGGGCGTTGACCGCGCCGCCGCCCAGGGTCCTCACCCGATTAGAATATCTGTTGGACCTTATCGGTTCTAATTATTCGCGCGCGATCGGCATTTTTTTACCACTATTGAACTGTTGGGCTCAATGCTCAATCAATAGAATCAGAAATACTGACACGCGCTGGGGGAGGCTCTGAGTGGATGAGATCAAAGCGAGGGAATGGGAGGTCAAATTTCGCGGCCAGGCGATCGAGGGTTGGACTGTCGATTCCCTGATCGACCACGGGAAATCGGCTGCCGTATTCAGGGCAGTAAGCGATTGTCCTGGAAAACTGGCCGCCCTCAAGATCTTCGACGATGAACTGATCCAGCGCTACGGGGATGAAACGCAGCTAAAGCGGATCGGCCGTGAACTTGGCCTGATCGGGAAACAGCACCCAAACATGGTCGAAATTCTCGGCGGCGGCTTCCATGCCGAGAGCAATAACCATTACATCATCATGGAGTATCTCGACGGTCCGAGCCTCAACAAATGCCTTTCCAAGGTGCCGGACGGGAATATTCCAGGCCTGATCGATCAGCTCGTTTCCGCCTGCGAATTTCTTGAGGCAAATGGTCTCGCGCACCGCGACATCAAACCGGCAAATATCGTTCTTCTGGAGGATATGAGTCGTGTTGTGCTGCTAGATTTCGGTGTGCTGAAGCCGATCGGAGAATCTGGCCTTACCGACGTCGACGGCCAACGGCTCTTCGTAGGGACTTTGCAGTACAGCTCCCCAGAATTCTTACTCCGCGATGAAGAGGACAATCAGGAAGGATGGCACGCGCTTGCAATATATCAGGTCGGCGCTGTGCTGCACGACCTGATAATGCGCCGTCCGATATTTGATGAATTCGTCAATCCATATGCCGCACTCGTCAATGCGGTCCAGCATGAGCAACCAAATGTGGCAAGCGAGGCTCTCCCGTCCTACCTTGTCGATGCCTGCCGCATGGCGCTGGTCAAGGATCCTGAAAGGCGCCTGGCGCTCGTCGATTGGGACGCGTTTCGCCCCCCCGTCGTAACGTCGGTTGCAGATGATGCGCGACAGCGGATTGGTAAAAGGCTGCTTCTCGCGGACGCGCAGACGGAACTCACCGTTGGCGAGGGGCCGGCTTCGGCGGAGTTGCTTGAAACCGTCGTCGAAGGGCTGAAAATCGAGTTGCGTCGCATTCGGCAGGCCAATGCCAGTATTATGCCGCCGTTGATTGTAACGAGAGGACCGAAACGCGCGCCGATCCTTAACATCAAAATGAGTGCATCAGCCGAATTCGGCTTGGCGAACGATCTGTATATGGAAATCGTGGTCGTGGTGATCGACGTGGAATCCCAAGCTGTGCATCTGCAAGCAAAAGCCTTCGCGGGCGCCGCGACAGCGGCCGAGCCCCCGGAACTCCGGAGCATATTCAAGGGACCCTACAACTCTGCCACGATAAGCGGCAAAATTGAAGCGGCGATGATCGTGGCATTGGATCAGGCCCAGGGCGGGGCGGTCGGCCAGCTCGACCTCGCCGGCGTGGGAGTCGAATGATGGAAGCGTCATGGTGGAAAAGCGTTAGCGAACTCGACGACGATCAGAAAAAGGTGATCGCGCTCGACGAGGATGAGGATCATTTGATTGTTGGCCCCCCCGGGTGCGGAAAGACCAATTTGCTGCTCCTCCGGGCCAGTTACCTCCACGCCAAGGGTGTTACCAACATCAAAGTTCTGGCGTTTGGACGGGTGTTGAGAGAGTTCATTTCGGCGGGGACCGAGCACTATCCCTTCGCTGCCGACAAGATACAGACCTTTGTGCGCTGGGCGTATGAGGTATTGGCCGCGAATGGCATCAAGGTCGAGGACAGCGACGACTTTGATCAGATTCGGGCCCGGCTGTTCGCCGGCCTGGCGAATGTCGCTGCCAAAGGCGCCGCGGAAAATGTCTTCGACGTTATCCTTTTGGATGAGGCGCAGGACTACTCCGCGGAAGAAGCCGAGCTTATCCGTTCCTTTGGCGCGAGAGTGTTTGCGGTCGGTGATAATAACCAGCGCATCACCGATCAGTCCGGCGCGCTTCAGAGACTGGAGGAACTCGGGGCGACCCGCATTGACCTGCAGCATCACTATCGCAACGGCATTAAGATTTGCCGGGTTGCCGATGGGATCAAGAATCTGCTTGACGACGCGTCAGGGATGGAGGCCACATCAAACTATGACGAAGCCAGTTTCCCATCCACCGTCGATGTCCTTGGGGGAATAGATCTCCCCACGCAGCTTGCCGAAGCAATCCCTCGCATCAAGGTTCAAATGCAAGCCTATCCAGGCGAGATGATTGGGATCCTTTGCCCGCGAGCTGCCGAATTAAGCGAGGTCGTGGAACTACTGAGCAAGAGCGAGATCGCTGGAGATATCCAAATTCAGCGTGCGGGCGCGTACGACGCCATATTGGCCGATCGGCCGGTCATCGTGACCACAGTGCAGGGAGCAAAGGGACTAGAATTTCGCGCCGTGCACATGGTCGCCGGCGAGATGCTCAAACGCTATCAGACGCAGAGAAATTTGACCTACACTGCCGTGACGCGCGCTAAGACCACGCTAGTCGTTTATCACAATGCTGGCCTCG
This sequence comes from Mesorhizobium sp. CNPSo 4661, assembly GCF_057784215.1. NCBI lineage: Bacteria > Pseudomonadati > Pseudomonadota > Alphaproteobacteria > Hyphomicrobiales > Phyllobacteriaceae > Mesorhizobium > Mesorhizobium sp. CNPSo 4661. Next base: position 83,158 of record NZ_JBWGIO010000019.1, read on the forward strand.
CGGGTTATTTCGAAAAAGGCTTGAATGCTTGTGCGATCACGAAGCCCGTTGAACCGAATTTGAAGGACCTTTTTCTATGACATCGATCGAAAGGGTCCGCCTAAACCGTGAAGACTTTGTCAGTTGGCTGGGCAAAGCCGTTTCCGGCGCTGCAACGATGCCGCGAGCTTCGAACGCCGGGACGGATAAGCCGACCGACGTCACGCTCGTCGCGCCACAGGGAGGGGCAAAGGCTTCGCCGGTCGTCTGTATCCCGCAAGCGCAGATGCACGACTTATTTGCCTTCTTGTCCACCTACACGAAGGTGCGACCGTTTTCTGCTTTTTTCCGTGTCCTACCGCTGGAGATGATTTCGGTGCTGGAGCGCGGCGATGCAATCGTTGAAAACGAAATTAGTGTCGCGAAATGCGTGGCCGGTGCCGCAATGGCCGAGGCGTGGATTGTGTCGGCGCGCGAATCTGACCGTCCCAAGAACGTCTTTCCGCTGCTGCTTGCATCGTTGTCCTCGGCGCTCGGGCAAGCGGTGCTCGCGGGCTACGACCAGGATGCCAGAGACTGGATTGTGAGCGAATGGATCGAGCTGCGAAAGCAACCGAGCCATCCATTTCGCACCCAGGATATCGATGGAACTAGCCTTGCCTGGAAAACGATGGGCTCGGCGGTCAATTCATCGGAGGCGCCCAAAGGAAGAGATGCTGATCTGATAGTCCATTTCCTCTCGGACGCCGTCGCTGCAGGCACAATCCAACCAGCGATGTTGCGTGTCGTAGCGCCGCTGTCCAGCGGCGTCGACTTTGAGACCTTGATCGCCGCGCCGCGCGAGGTGCGGATCAATCGCTTCAACGAAATCGTTTCCGATCTGAAGCGCCGTAGTGATCGAGGTCTTCGATCCGAATTCTTGGCAGGTCTCATGCTGGCAATTGCCGGCAATGGATCTTTCGACCTCCTCCGCTCCGCGCGCGATTTCGATGGCTGGCTGGACGGAGCCACAACCTGGTTTGGGATTTGCGCGGCCCTTTTCGACGAAGGCAATCTTCTGACCTATGGCAATTCCGCCGGCCGACGGATGGTCCGTGATATCATGGCCCGCGAACACCCGTTCGAAACGCCGCGCGCCGACATTAACTCGAGCGAGTATCGGTTTTTGTCATTTGGAGAGGCGCTCCAGTCGACAACGAACGCACCGAACTCACTTGACGTCGAGCTACTTCCGAGTGTGGTCAGCCGTGTCAGTGCCGTGACACCACAAGACAGTGAGCGGAGGCGGGACGAGGCAGAAATGCTGCTCAAGAGCCTGGACGAGGCGGGTTACCTGATCGATCGAGCTCGTCATGTGGCACTCGGCCTCGCAAATGGCAACCGGCATACGGCGCTATATAAGCCCTCGCGCCGTGGACGGCCGCGATAGGGAAGTAAGCCAAACTGCAGTTCCGATGAGGCCCTTTTCAGGCAAAGTTTGTCTTGTCAGCAATGCGCTCACCGCGGTCAATCAACAATCCGCCCACAGGTTCTGGAAGCTGCCGTTCGCTAGGGTCGTCATTGTGAAAGTGCGTTCTTCTTAAGCGGCGGCTACTTCGACCGACACCTTGGACACGTTGTAGAGCGCCACCGTCCCGCCGACCGCCTGAGCGGGATCGAATAGCGCGAGATTGATGCCATCGCTGACCGAGCTACGATAAACCACGCCGTCGAAGCCGCTCTTCTTAATAAATTCACATAGGTATTGGCTCGGAATATAGTCGATCGCCGCCCCCGCTGGCTGAACCGGTCGAGTCAATTCCTCGCCTAAGCGTTCGAGGAACGGCAAGTCGGCGCGCAGCTGGCCGATCTCGCTTGCGTCGGTCAGGATGAAGGGTGAGACGAGCTTGCGCGGGTTGCGCAAGTCCACAGCCTTAATTTCGGGGATCGTAAAATCAGCAACGCAAGCAACCTCGCCTGTATGGGGCCTAATCTCGGCCGCAGCCGTATCGGGAAGCGACCCCAGATAGAGATAGGGAATGCCCGCCGGATTGGCCCTGCCATGTGACGAGCGTCGCTTCGGCGGTGCCCCCATCTTCTCGATCGGGAAGACCTCATCCTCGGCGCGGATTCGCGCGCGATACCATTGCCGGGGTAATGGCGGCGCCAGTAGCATGTCGAGCAGTTGGCGGAGACGGTCTAGGTCGATGGCGACGTCGAGAAACCAGCGATTGGCATACATCATCTCGTCGCGCAGCTTGTCCCACTGCGCGAGGCCTTCGCTGATATAGCTTGCCGACGGGGCGAAACTGCTTCGGACGATCTCACCGTCATCGAGAATCTCGCCGAGAAGCTCTTTAGCGTGGGCAATGTCCATGCGCTGATGGCTGAAGAGTTGCCAGTCGTCCTTCATCCATTCGACCAGCGACTTCCCGTCCTCACTCGGCTCATAGACATTGACTAGCAGCTCGAAATAATTGACGAGCTTGCCCGGCTCAACGAGCTGGGTGTCAGCCGTCCTGCAGAAATCGCATGTCCCATGGCCGGGATCGAGCGACGGGAAGAGCTGATCGCGCAGGCCGCGATCGTCGAAGCACTCTGGGCAGCAGAAACGCTGTGCCATGGGGCTCAGCCAAGATAGTCCGCAAGCGTCTCGATGTGATGCTTCATCGAAAGCTTTTTGACGTAGCCAAGGCCAGGGAAATGGCCCTTATCATGGAAGTCGCGAAACTCCTTGATCGCTTCGGTCTCGAGAATGTTGGAGGTGCCGCTGTTCAGTTTCGTGATCAGCTTCGCCAGCGCCTGGGCGAACTTGCCGGCGGGGTCGGTCGGCGTGTCCTTCGTGTCCGAGACGAAGTGATAAATGTACATGATATCGTCCTTGTCAGGATCGATGAAAGTCAGGTGGATCGCAACGGCATAGGCCGGGCCTCCCCCCTCGCTGTAGACGTCGCCGACGATCAGAAAATCGCCGAAACCCGCCATGCCTAGATCGTCATAGGTGACATGGAGATCGGAAAACTCCTCCATGGCTGGATAGTCGGCATTGCGCTGGCGCTTGAACCCGTCGCGTACCAGGACGCGCGTGCTTTGGTCAAAATGCTTCCGGTAGAGCAGCTTTGCATGGTCTTCGACGAAGACGTTCACGAGGCCGGGCATGCCATCCTCCAGCTCGGCCGCCAACGCCTTGGGCGCGGTGAAGCCGGCGTGGACCAGCACGGGATGATGATCGGCATGATGGTTGTAGCAGGCCATCACTTCGTCGACGGTCATGTCGCTGCGGAGTAGGATGCCGGCGGCGATATTGTCGGTCCCGATAAAGCCTTCTTGAAGGAGGTCGGTGATGCTCTTCCCGTCCTCCTGATGGTCGCCATGATATGGGTTCACAATCACGATCGCTCGCCCGCCGGCGGCACACACCGCGCTCAAGGTCTTCTTGAGGCCGCCGAGCGCCTCGCGCACCGGCTCGATCACGGGCACGAAGTTCTTCTCGGCGAGCAGCGGCGCCATCTCGCGGACCGTGATGAGCTCGAACTGTTTTCCGCGGAAATAGGGATAGTACATGCGCCGATCAGCTCCAGGCCATAGCCGCGTGCAGCGGGGTCGCGATGGCGTTGATCAGTCGCGGATGGTCGGCACGGCGCACCGATACCGACAGCGCCGCAGCTTGCAGAGACTCCGGCAGGCGATCGACGAGGTCGCCGAGCGGTGCGAGATCCCGCGTCCGCTTGAGCGTCCGCACCATCTCGACATGGAGCACAGCCGGGTCGAGCGCGGCGAAAAGGTCGCGCATCGCGGCGTGCCGGAGCGTATTGGGAACCTGCGGCACCGTCACACCCACCGCGCGCAGGATCGCGGCGGCTTCGGCCGTGCGCAGCGATTCAAAGACGGTCACCGGGCAGATGCGCGCCGGGCAGTTGATCGCTTCGCGCACTGTCGTAATGCGGTAGCGCTTGGAGAGGCACATCACACCAACATCGTTCGGGACCGTTGCCAGCACACCCTTGATATGGCCTTCGCTCGCGATCACGTTCACCTTAGCGAAGACACGCTTGTAGTTCTCGACCTGGTTGGCGAGCCGCGCGAGCGAATCCCGCTCCGACTTAATTTCATAGACCGTCGCAGTGCCGTTCAGGATGACGAGATCCGCCTTGCAGCCGCCGGCACGGAACTCATTGATCATCGAGGCTGTGCGGAGCGAGTGCGTTCCCATCAGCACTTTGTGGCTGATCGCCGCGCGATAGATGTATTCGTCGCGGTGCCCCGCAACTTTCAGAAACTCAAACGCCTTGTTGAAGGTGTCACCGACAGTCGCGTGCGGGTCGGTGTGCTTGATCAGATCGGTCTGCTCCATCAGCCGGCGGAACAAACCAGATCGACCTTTCTTCGCCATTTCACGGAAAACCGTGGCGGAGAACAGCCGAGTCAAAACGGACAGTTGCGCTGCGCTGTAGATCTTCATTCCCCCACTGGAACCGCACATCGCGTCGTGCAGACGCGAGGCCCTTTTAGCGCAAAATGCTCCGACATGGAATCGGGGCTTTGCCAGATCGATGTGAACGGCTGGCGAGAGCGTTAGTGGGGCGCTGTTGATTGGTCTAGGTCGCTAACCCTCACTCCCGCTTTGGTGAATCGGCCACCCGAAGCCGACAGTCTTCTACCGCCCCGCTCACGCCATTCGCGATTATCAGGCTTTAAGCTTTTCCGCCATGTCCGGCAAACGAAGACATTCCGGGGGGAGTCGTTTGAAACGATGTAGTCAAAAATGTACACTCGGCAACCGCGGCCACATTGTTCAAGCCGTTTCAACTGCTTGGCAATATGACGGTATTTCAGACGGTATGAAGCTCTAAGTTAGCATAAAGATTGCAATAAAATCAATCGGATGACGCGCTAGTTGATCATCGAGTGGGAATGATTCAGGGCCATCCGAACACCGCCGAAATCACGCCAAGGTTCGACTTAAGCCACTGAAATCAAAAATAGTTTTTGCCAGCGCGTTCGACTACGATCGGTGTGCATGGTTTGGCTTTGCCGACCCGCTTGCCGGCCCTTGCTCGTATTGCCAACCTGAGTTTTCGACAGTACCGTCACGATCCATAGGGCTGATGACGGTACTTTTTTCAGTTTAACACGCTGAAAAGAAAGACAAATTCACACCGGTAGCTCTCAAAAACCATGTGACCGTACTTTTTGAAAGGCAGTCGGGATGCTGACGGACGCCGCCCTCAAGGCATTGAAACCAAAACAGAAAATGTACAAGGTCGCGGACCGCGACGGCATGTATGTCCGGGTGATGCCGAGCGGCGCGATCTCGTTTCACCGTGCACGATCTTCGTCGCACAGGCTCCACGCTTCTCAACGAATTTGGGTTCAACAGCGACTGGATCGAGAAATGCCTGGCCCACGAGGATGGCCGGTCGTCCCGCGGCGTCTACAACAAGGCCGAATACGAAATCCAGCGCCGCCACATGATGCAGGAATGGTCCGACCTAGTCGAAGCGTGGGTTGAAGGGAGGAAGCGGCCGGTGGCGCTTGTTCCTCCGACAATTGCGATCTTTGAACCAGATCCTTCAATTTGATGGGGGAGGTCCTGTCCTCGATCATCGAATCGAAACTGCTGGCAGGGGCCACGACAACAGATTAGGCGCTTGGCAGCGCGGGCTATCGACAAGGCCGTCGCGTTTCACCGTCCCTTGGTACTCTATAGGACTTAGTCGCGCTCACTGTGTGCGTCCGTCACAAAGGCCTGCGCTGCGCGGTAGGTCTCTGACCGGGCGTGGAAGGTGCGCATCCAGCTGACCTGGTGAGCGCCGATACCTCCGGACGCGCTGGCCATCCGTTTCGGACCGTCGCGTCGGCCGATGGCTCGCGCACCAGTAAAGCAGAGGCGCCTATAAGCGCGGCCTCAGAGCCGCCGTTCCGTTGCTTTCGAGAAGATCGACGCCGTCGCCATATTGAAACGCAGGCCGACTTCCTTCCGCATCGATCGCGCCGCCTCGATGCCGAGCCGGACGCTGAAGCGCTTGCCGAGACAATCGAACCAGCCTAGCGCATCCGCACCCAGCAGTTCCGTGAAGGCCAGTGTTGCCGGGATGCTCCGCGGCGCGCCGCAATCCACGACCGATATGTCCTCGGACCGGACGCCGAGCACGGCGTCGCCTGAAGCCCACGGCTCCTCGAACGCGTAGTCGCCGGTGTCGACGGAGATATCGCCGGTCACGAAGCGCCCCGATCCGTCGAGCCTGCCTTCGATGAAGTTCATCGCGGGCGACCCCACGAAACCGGCCACGAAAAGACTGGCCGGCTTCTCATAGATCGATTGCGGATGGGCAAATTGCTCGACCTTGCCCTTGTGCATGACGGCGACGCGGTCGGCCATGGTCATGGCTTCGATCTGGTCATGGGTGACGTAGATCATCGTCGACCCCAGGGTTTCATGCAGTTGCTTGAGTTCGACGCGGGTCTCGGCACGCAGCTTGGCATCGAGGTTCGACAGCGGCTCGTCGAACAGACAGATGCTCGAGGAGCGCACCAGAGCGCGGCCGATGGCCACGCGCTGGCGCTGGCCGCCGGAAAGCTGGGCCGGCTTGCGGTCGAGCAGGGCCTCGATCTGCAGGAGCTTGGCCACCCAGGCGACCTTCTCGGCCACCGTTGCCTTTGGCGTTCCGGCAATCTCCATGCCGAAGGAAAGGTTGCGGCGCGCCGTCATGGCCGGAAACAGCGCGTAGGACTGGAACACCATCGCCAGGCCCCGTTCGCTCGGCTCCAGCCCGCTGACGTCCTTCCCCTCGATGACGATCTGGCCTTCGCACTCATCGAGGCCGGCAATCACGTTGAGAAGGGTAGATTTACCGCAACCCGACGGGCCCAGGATGACGACGAACTCTCCCTTCTCGATCTCCATGTCAATGGAACGGAGGATGGTGAGGCCGCCAAAGGATTTCTTGATTTGGCGCAGAGAAATGCTGGACATGTTTCAACCCTTCACGGCGCCGGCGGCGATGCCGCGCACGAAATACCGGCCCGACAGGAAATAGACGACGAGCGTCGGGATCGCGGTTATCAGCGCCGCAGCCATGTTGACGTTGGGATTTGCGGCGCCGCGTGAATTGCCGACGATGTTGGTCAGTTGCACCGTCATCGGCAAATTGTCGTTGCCGGCGAAGATCAGGCCGAGCAGGTAGTCGTTCCAGATGCCTGTGAATTGCAGGATGGCGACCACCACCAGGATGTTGGTCGAGATCGGCAGGATGATCGACCAGAAGGTTCTGAGGAAGCGCGCTCCTTCCATCCGCGCCGCGCGGCTGATCTCGTCGGGTATGCCGACATAGAAATTGCGGAAGAGCAGCGTCGTATACGGCAGACCATAGATGACATGCACGAAGACGATGCCCGGATAGGTGCGGAAGAGCCCGACATTGCTGAGGATCTTCACGGTCGGATAGAGCATCGCCTGGTAGGGGATAAACAGGCCGACCGTGACCAGCAGCATGATCATATTGGCATGGCGCGATTTCCACTGCGCCAGCGCATAGCCGTTGAGGGCTCCTGCCAGGGTGGAAATGACCACGCTCGGTATGGTGATCTTGATGGAGTTCCACAAGCCGGGTCGGACGCCGGCGCATTCGAGGCCCGTGCACGCGCTCTGCCAGGCGCTCACCCATGCATCGAAATTCGGATTGACCGGCAGCGCGAGCAGGTTGCCCTGGCGAATCTCCTCCATCGGCTTCAGCGAGTTCATGATGACCAGCAGAAGCGGCAGGAGGAAGAAGATGGCGGACACGGCGAGGAAGGCATAGAGGCCGATGCGGGCGGCGCGCGGCCCGAATACCGGTCGCCGGCGGGCGATGGCGACTGTCATGTCCGCCTCCGGAATTCGCTATAGAAATAGGGGGTGAGCATGATGAGCGACAACACCAGCATCATGATCGACGCCGCCGAAGCCAGCCCGAGGTTGACGCGGGCAAAATAGAAATCCACCGCGAACTTCGCCGGCATCTCGGTGGCGATGCCGGGACCGCCCTTGGTCATGGCGATGATCAAGTCGTAGCCCCGGATCACTTCGGACATGAGCAACACCACGCAGGAGGCGATGACAGGCCGCATGCCGGGAAAGATCACCTGGCAATATGCACGCCACGGCGGAATGCCCTCCATCCTGATTGCTTTCCAAAGATCGTTGTCGATGCCGCGTAGTCCGGCCAGCACGATCACCATCACCAGGCCGGCGGAGTGCCAGATGCTGGCGATGACCAGCGTGTAGATGGCGCGGTCGGGGCGCGTCAGCCAGTCGAAGGTGAAGCTGTCCCAGCCGGCGTCGCGCATCAGTGCCTGCAGACCGGTCGTCGGATCGAGGATCCAGCGCCAGGAAAGGCCGGTGATGATCAGCGATACCGCAAGAGGATAGAGGAAGGTCGTGCGGAACAACGACTCGGCTTTGATGCCGCGGTCGGCAAGTACCGCCAGCAGGGTTCCGAACGCTAGCGTGCCAACCATGTAGAACACGCCGAAAATCACCATGTTCAGGCAGGAGACGAGCCAGCGCTGGTTGGTGAACAGGTCGAAATACTGATCGATACCGACGATCTCGTATTTGGGGATCAGGGTCGAGCGTGTCAGGGACATGTAGAAGGTCCACAGGATCGAGCCATAGAAGAAGACCGCCACGATCGCGAAGAAGACCGCCACCGTGATGTCCGGCTTGAAACCCTGCCGCTTGAGCCAGGTCGACATTCCAATCCTCCCGCGGGCAAGCCGCGTCCGCGTCCCTCACTGGGGCCGGCGACACCTGTATCTTCCTCCAGACAGGTGCCGCCGGAACAGCGTTTTACCCGTTCCTGTCCCCAGGCTCACTTGCTCTGGAGGATGTCCCCCAAGCTCTTGACACCAGTATCTACCGTCATCGAGGGATCGGTCCAAAACTGCGTCGCAAGATCCGTCATCCGGCCGTTGAGGTCGCCCGGAAGAGCGTCGTAGGTGGAAGAGACCGTCACGCCGGGTGTGCCGAGCGATTTGACGCCCCTGACCGCGCACAGGTCCAGCGTGCTGGTGTCGACGTCCAGGCGCGACGGGACGGAGCCTTTCACGGCTGCGATCTTTGCCTCTACCGCCGGGTCCATGACGGTTTCGGCAAGCATGGTCTGGCCCTTGATACGATCCTCGTCCTTGTTGAGGGGGAATGCGAAGATGTCGACGACGATGGCGTAGGCGGGCTTGTCGGTCGGCATCAGGAAACAGCCGAAATTCTTGCCGGCGACCTGGCCTGCGGCAAGGAATTCGCCGCGCGCCCAGTCTCCCATGAACTGCATTCCCGCCTTGCCCGTCACCACCATGTTCGTGGTCTCGTTCCAGGAGCGGCCGGGGCTGGCCGGATCGGCGTAGGTCGAAACCTTGCGGAACAATTCGAAAGCCTTGGGCAGGATCGGCGACTTCAACGCCTCGGGATCGCGCTTGATGAAAAGCTCGTTCCAGTAATCGGGACCTCCGAGCGCGATGATCATGGAGGTGAGGATGGTCACCTCCTGCCAGGGCTCGCCGCCGACGGCGAATGCGGTGTATCCAGCCGCCTTCAGCTTGTCGGCGGCGGCGAACATTTCGTCGAGCGTCTTCGGCTCCTCGATTTTCGCCGCCTCGAAGGCCGCTTTGGAGTACCAGACCCAGTTGTCGGCATGAATGCCCACCGGCAGGCCGACGAGATGGCCGTCGACGTTCAGCTTGTCCCAGACGACGGGTGGCATTGCCTTCTGCCAGCCATTCGCCGCGGCGAGATCATCGAAGTTGCGAAGCTGCCCGGAGGAGGCGAGGTCCCGCATAGCCGCGCTTGGCGTCATCAGCACCGCCGAGGGCGGTTCGCCGCCGGCGATGCGGCTGGTCGCCGCCGCGATGGTGGAGTCGAAATCGGCCGAAGGGCTGTCTATCCATTTGCCGCCGCGGGCCTTGTAGGCATCGGCGATCGTATTCATGGCCTTCGATTCGCTGGCGCTCGTCCAGTACTGCTGCACGTCGACGGTCTGGGCGAAGGCAGGCGTGGATGCGGCAATCAGCCCGACAAGGGCTATCGTGGAGGAGTGGCGTTTCAGGTTCATCCTGGTTCCCTTTCTGAAGTCATTCTTGTTGATTTTGAGCGATCTTTCGCTGGCCGGGCGGCAAGGCGGTTGCCGAACCCGTCAGGCCGCCTTGCCGATGGCTCTGCCCATTTCCCTGTTGAGGCTGTCCAGGAACGCGGCCATGGCGTCCTTGGAGATCTTGTCTCCGGCTACCCAGGCGACGGTGTTGTAGATACCCAGGAAGGAACCGCCGCAATATTCCAGCAGCTTGACGGTTTCCTCGTCGTCGAGATCGAGTTGTTCCTTGAGAAAGGCGCCGAAGCGCTTGCGCGCGAATTCCTGCTCCAGCACGGTGGCAGGCTGGCTTTCGACGGTGAGGATGCTCGACGGCAGCGCCGGCGCTTCGACGTCGATCGTCCTTTCCAGCCGGATGTCGCGCGAGGATGCCGCCACTTCGATCGTCAGCTTGCCGGCGTCGAGCAGCCATCTGCGATGGTCGCAGTCATAGTAGCGCAGATCGCGCGCCTCGATCGTAACCTCGACGCGCTTAGTTTCTCCCGGCTGCAACTCGAATTTGGCGAAGCCCTTGAGTTCGCGGAGCGGACGAATGAGGCGCGGGTTGTGCGGCCGGGAATAGATCTGTGCGATCTCTTTGCCGGCGCGCTTGCCTGTGTTGGTGACATCGAAGGACACGGTGAAGGTGTCCGCTTCGTCGATGCTGTCCAAATCGATTTCGATGTTGGAATAGTCGAACGTTGTGTAGCTCAGGCCGAACCCGAACGGGAACTGCGGAGCGAGTTTGCGCTTGTCGTAGGAACGGTATCCGACGTGGATGCCTTCGCTGTAGATGTGCCTGTTGTTCTCTCCTGGATAGGTGAGGAAGCCAGGTGTGTCCTCGAGTTTCACCGGGAAAGTGACGGTGAGTTTTCCGCACGGATTATGGACCCCAAACAGCACTTCCGCCACGGCGCGGCCCGCGCCCTGTCCGCCGAAGAACATCGCCATGACAGCCGCGGTCTGGTTTACCCAGGGCATGGCGACGGCGTCTGGCGTGGCGAGGATTACGGCGAACCTGCCGTTCCGCCTGGAAAGCCGGTCGATCAGTTCGTCCTGGCCGTCATGCAGGTTGAGGTCCGTACGGTCGGAGCCTTCGCCGTCGTAACCTACCTCGGTATTGCCGAAGAACAGCGCCACGTCGGCGGCGTCGATGTTGGTAAGCGCCGCCTGTTCGCCGGCGCTGTCGGGCGCAAAGTCGGAAACCACGTTGAAGGTAACGGTGGCGCCCGGCGCCAGGCGACGAATCTCGTCGAGTGGAATATCGACCTCGGTCGGGCGCGTCGTGGCGCAGCCCGACCCCTGGATAACCGGCTCGCGCGCTGCGGCACCCACCACGGCAATCCTTTGCAGTTTCGTTCCGTCGAGCGGCAGGAGGCCTGCCTGGTTCCTCAGCAGCACGATCGATTCGACCGCCATGCGCTGCGACAGGGCGTGATGCTTCCTGAAGTCGGCGGTAATGTTCGTGCGAAGGCCGTTGCGCGCCGTCCGGATCAGCTTGAGGATGCGCAGGCACGACCGGTCCAGCGCCTTCGCCGAAACGCGGCCGTCCTTCACGGCCTCGAGCAACTCCTGCCGGCGCGCCGCGCTTTCCGGCATATCGAGATCGTTGCCGGCGTTCATCGAGGCCGCGCGATCCTTGATGCCGTGCCAGTCGGACACGACAACGCCGTCATAACCCCATTCGTCGCGTAGCACGTCCGTCAAGAGCCAGCGGTTCTCGGCCGCCTGCACATCGTTCAGGCGGTTGTAGGAACTCATGACGGTCCAGGGGTTGCTCTTGCGGATCGCCCTCTCGAACCCGGCCAGATAGATTTCGCGCAGGGCGCGCTCCTCGACGACTGAGCTCATCGTGGTCCGCTGCACTTCGGAATTGTTGCATGCGAAGTGCTTGAGCGAAGCGCCGACGCCGTTCTTCTGCATGCCGTTGATGACCGCTGCCGCGATCTCGCCGGACAGGATCGGGTCTTCCGAATAATATTCATAGCTGCGCCCGGCGAGCGGAGTACGACGAATATTGATGCCGGGACCGAGCAGGATGTTGACGCCGAAGGCTTGGCATTCGTCGGCGAGCGCCTCGCCGAGCTCGTGGGCGAGACCCACGTCCCAGGAGCAGGCGAAGGACGATCCGTTGGGGAAGCAGGTTGCCGGACGGGTGGACCCGAATGCGCCTTCCACGCCACGCGAAAGGTCGGCGTTGACGACGCTGAGGAACGACGCGAGCTGGCTGTCGCTATCCTGCGGGCCATCGATCTGTTCGATCGAATAACGTACGCCGTAGGTTCCGTCGGTCATCAGGATCTCGGGAATGTTGAGCCTGTAATTGGCGGAAGTGCGCCAAAGGCCATGACCCGTCACCAGCGTCGTCTTTTCCTCAAGGGTCATCTGATCCAGGAGGGCGCCGAGTTCCTTGTCGGAAACATTCCACGTCATCGGGCTGTCCACTTCATTGTCGCGGCCATCGGCATGCCGATGGCCGCAGGCTTCCGCGCTTGCGCGGATCGACCATCCGCCGGAGAACGAAGAAACGATGACATAGCGTCAGCTCGTCATCTAGCCGCGAAACTTGCGCTGGAATTACGACAGTTTTTGATATCTAGTAAGCAAATCCACGGAGGTCACGGATGAATGTCGCCTACCTGAGGCCCGAGCCTGGGCGCGAGAAGGCCGGTTGCGGTTTCGAGGATCACGGCCCTACGGGCGAAGGGCACTGCCGCGCCTTCGTGCACGGCTATGCCGACGTGCCCTATCACTGGCACCGGGAGATGGAGATTCTTTTCGTGCTGCGCGGGCGGTTTCGCCTCGTGGTGGATGGGCAGGTCTGCGAGATGGAGCAGGACGACGCCATCATCATCAATGCCGACGTACCGCACAATTCGACGTCCATTTCGCGCGATACGTTGATCTGCGGCGTACATCTCGACGCTGCCCATTTCGAGCGGCTGGGCCTGCCCGGCTTCGCTTCGCGGCAGTATCTTTGCCGCACCTTCCTGCACAGCCAGTCCTTCATGCATCGGGTTGCGCCGATCAAGGCGCTGATGGCGCGGCTGGCGCTGGATCTGAGCAACCATCCCGAAGAGATCATGGTACGCCAGACCATCGCCAGCCTGCTTGCCTGCTACGTCTACCGCTGGATCCCGCATGAAGTGGCCGATGCGGCGGGCGCGCAGTTGCGGTCCGACAGCCGCGACCGGATCCTGCGGATCATGGACACGTTGAGTGATCAGGACGAAGGGCAGAATCTCGGCGAGATCGCTGAAGAGGAGGGGCTGACGCTCAGCCACCTTTCCCGCCTGTTCAAGCGACATCTGGGAATCGGCTATCGCGATTATTCGCAGAACCTGCGGCTCGACAGCGCCGCCGAAGCGCTGCGCACCACCAATGACACGATCGGGATCATCATGGAGCGCGGCGGCTTCGGCAATCCAGCCGTCTTCTACAATAAGTTCCGGGCCCGGTTCGGCTGCAGCCCGGCCGAGTTCCGCCGCGGCCATCGGTCATCGAAACCCCAGAGTGTGCTGACGACGGAGGATGCCGCTGAGGTTCAAAGGCTTCTGGTCGCGCATGCAGCCGGCGTCGGCAAGGCGGCTGAACTGGCGGTCGGGCTCGCGCCTGGCGGCAAGCGACAGATTGTTCTCAGTGCGCCGCACAGCGCTGCCTCGACGGCGAAGCTGTTCGGGTCCACGGGGAAAGGATAGGGCCTCGAATAAGTAAACCGGGCTCGGAAATCGCTTCGCGGGAGGTGCGCCTGAGATGGCGCGGCCCGCGATGCGGCGCTGCTGATGGACATCATCTCGGGCGACGACCCGCAGTATGCCTTGCATTGCCGGCTGCCCGAGCACCAGGCGATCTCGGTTTCCACAAATCCGAGGCTAGAAACTTGGCGGGCTGATTGCCCAGATCACGACGGCCTCTCGCCCACCCGCATTCTTGTACCTGTGCGGCTCGCCTGACGAATAGGAGCAACTGTCTCCTTCGTAGAGGTGGAAATGTCGCTCGCCGACCCAGATGTCGAGTTCGCCCGAGACGACGAAGCCGACGCCGTCGCCCTCGTGGGTGTAGCTTTCGGCGCTTTCGGTTCCTGGCGGCAGGCGCGTATAGATCATCTCCACCTGCAGGCTCATCTTCGGCGTGACAAGCTCGTCGATGATACCGCCCTCATACTGTATCTTCAGGCGGTTGCCGCTCCTGACGACATAGCCATGCTCTTCCTGCGGTACGGGCGAGGCGCCGGCGAAAAACCACTGCACGGTCACGCCCAGGCTTCGGGCGATATTCACCAGGGCCGGAATCGATGGGTAGGCAAGGTTACGCTCGATCTGGCTGATATAGCCGATGGAAAGGTTGGCGCTTTCCGACAACTGCGAAAGCGTCATCTTGCGCCGTTTGCGCAAGCCGCGAATGCGATCCCCAAGAACCGGATCGCCGCCAACAGATACCAGCCCGGTTTCAGGGCCGCCTTCAGACGACATGCTCACTCCGGATACAATGCCCGATGAAAACGGGCCACCCAACTCGGCCAAAGATCTCCGTTCTTGTCGATCAAAAGCGCTGTCCGCAAGGTGGGCATTTGGAATTCCAGCCTTTCCGCACGAACCCTTCAACGTCGCCAGTCTTTTCAGGCCCAGGGAGAACCATTTCACCGCCGGCGATAATTCGCAATGAATTTTGCCATTGGTAAAAAAATATCTAGATTTTTTACTTATGGCAAAATATGAGGGGCGTAGTTTGCCAGCGACGGAGGAAATCGATGGCCGGCGCCGCGCATATCAAACAACCCTCGACGCCATTCCCGCGCCTTTTCCAACCTTTGCGGATCCGTGGCGTGCGGCTCAAGAATCGTATCATGTCCACCGGGCACGATACGACATTGCCGACCGACGGCCTGGTCAACGATGCGCTGATCGCCTACCACGAGGCGCGGGCGCGGGGCGGAGCCGGGCTTATTGTCAGCCAGGTCGCGGGCGTCCACGAGACGGCGCGCTACACCTCGCACATGCTCATGGCGACGCAAGACGAATGCATCGCCGGTTACCGGAAGCTGGCCGAGGTCTGCCATGCGCATGACTGCAAGATCTTTTCCCAGCTCTTCCATCCAGGCCGGGAGATCATGGAAGGCGGCGATGGGCTGCTGACGGTGGCCTACGCGCCATCCGTGTCGCCGAACGAGCGCTTCCGTGTCATGCCGCGCGAGCTCGACAAACGCCTGATCGACGAGATCGTTCGCGGCTACGCCGAGGCGGCGCGGCGGATGCACAAGGCGGGGCTGGACGGCGTCGAGTTCGTCGCCAGCCACGGCTACCTGCCGGCGCAGTTCTTCAATCCGCGCGTCAACCGCCGTGTAGATAACTATGGCGGATCGCTGGAGAACCGCCTGCGCTTCGCGACCGAAGCGCTCGCCGCGATGCGCGCGGCGACATCCGAGGACTTCGTCATCGGCTTGCGCATCAGCGGCAGCGAACGTGACGAGCACGGCCTGACCATGGACGAGGCGCTGGAGACCTGCCTTGGACTCGAGCCATTGCTCGACTACGTCAATGTCACTGCCGGCACCTCCGCTTCCGCCGGCGGCGCGGTGCATATCGTGCCGCCCATGGCTTATCGCAACGCCTATCTGGCAAGCGACGCTGCACGGTTCAGGCAGGCACTCGACATACCGATCATGGTGGCCGGGCGCATCAACCAGCCGCATGAAGCCGAGGCGGTGCTGACGGAGGGTTCTGCGGATGTCTGCGGCATGACGCGGGCGCTCATCTGCGATCCCGACATGCCCGCGAAAGCCGAAGAAGGCCGCACGGACGACATCCGCGCCTGCATCGCCTGCAACCAGGCCTGCATTGGGCATTTCCACCGGGGATTTCCCATCTCCTGCATCCAACATCCCGAGACGGGGCGCGAGCTCAGATTTGGCAAGCTCACACCGGCCCCGCGTCCGAAGAAAGTGATGGTCGTCGGTGGCGGTCCGGCGGGAATGAAGGCCGCCGCCGTCGCGGCCGCCCGGGGGCATCAGGTCACCCTCTATGAGGCGTCCTCTCATCTGGGAGGACAGGCGCTGCTGGCCCAGCTACTGCCGCGCCGCGCCGAATTCGGGGGCATCGTCACCAATCTTTCGCGCGAACTCGAACTGACGCAAGTGCGCGTGGTCAAGGGCGCGCGCGTCGACCAATCCTTGGTCGAAGCGGAAAGGCCGGACGCGGTGGTCATCGCGACCGGTGCCAGACCTTATCTTCCGGAAATGCCCGATGACGGAAGCGTTCAGGTCGTCGATGCCTGGCAGGTGCTGAGGAAGCAGGTCAAGACGGGGAGCCGCACTGTGGTGGCGGACTGGCGTTGCGACTGGATCGGACCAGGCATCGCCGAGATGCTGGTCAATGACGGCTGCAGCGTCGAACTTGCCGTCAACGGCACCCATCCAGGCGAGTTGCTGCCGCTCTACGTGCGCGACAACATTGCCGCCGAACTGCACAGGCTTGGCGTGGTCGTAACCCCGTATGCCCGCCTCTTCGGCTGCGACGGCGGCACCGTCTACATGCAGCATACCGCCAGCGAACAGCCGATCATGTTCGAGAATGTCGACACCCTGGTGCTTTGCCTGGGACATGAGCCGGTAAGCGAATTGAGCGACATACTGGCGGGCAAGGTGCCGGAACTGCACATCATCGGGGACAGCATGGCCCCGCGCACCGCGGAGGAGGCCGTTTACGAAGGATTGAAGGTCGGCGCCGCGCTGTAGGCGGCATCGGACAGACGTGCCGGTCGCTTTCAGGCGCCGGATGGGGACGACAAAGGAATGAATGGGTGGACGGAGATGCCCGCGGAAAGCCGACAGTCCGTCCTTGAGCAAACTGGAGGAGAATTCATGGCATTCGAAGGAAATGGTATCAGCCGCCGCGGCGCAATGAAACTAGCGCTCGGCGCCGCGATCGGAATGCCCGTGATCCTTGGCCGCGCAAACGTCGCCTCGGCCGCGACGGCCTTTGCCGGCGAAGGGCTGATCGTGGTGTCCTGGTCGGGAAACCATGAGCTCAGCTTTCGCGAGGCGGTGGTCAAGCCGTTCAACGAGAAATACGGCACGAAGGTCGAAACCGTCGGCGGCTGGGACCAGATGATCGCCCAGATCGTCGCGGCGCCCGCCGACAATCCGCCTTTCGACCTGACGATCGCCGACGAGTACACGACCACGACCGGCATGGCGCAGAACGTGTTCACCAAGGTCGACCGCTCGAAGATTCCTGGCAATGCCGATGTCTATCCCTGGTTCGACGAGAATCGCGGCCCGGCGAAGGACTATGGCGTGCCCTTCGGCACCGGCTCGCTGTGGATGCTGACGTCCAAGTCGAGCGGTCTGAAGCCCGAGAGTTGGAAGGGCTTCTGGGACGAGAAGGCGATGGGCAAATCGACCCTCGACGCTTCCGCCTTCTACTGGGATCTCTGCATCCCGGCGCTGCTCTCCTCCGCCAAACCCGGCATCGACGAAGTGTTCGGCTCGCCCGACGACGTCGAGCTCCTGTTCAAGGAACTTGACAAGCTCAAGGTCGCCAAATGGTACAAGGATGGCGCCGAGCTGACCAATCTCATGACCCAGGAAGAGGCGGCGGTGGCGATGATGTATTCCGCCGACGCCTACGGATTCATCAAGCAGTATGGCGACGATTTCGAGGCCGCCATCCCCAAGGAAGGCACGGCCTCCTACAGCAACTGGTTCATGAAGGTGCGCGGCACCAGGCATTCGGAGCTCAGCGATCTCTTCCTGAGCTACCTGCTCGAAAAGGAGACGCAGCAGAACTTCCTCAATGCCTCGACGGACTTCATGTCGCTGCAGGGTCTCGAGCCCCCGCCGCACTGGCCGAGCTATCCGCGCAGCGAGGAAGCGCTGCGCGGCACCTACAAGCTGTTCGGCATCGATGGCTGGGACAAGTTCGGCCCGCATTGGGATGCCTACAGCGCCCGCATGAAGGAAACCATCGCCAAGACGACACAGGGCTGACCCCAAGCCCGCGCGAAGCGCCCCCGCCGGGCGGTGCTTCGCGCGCTTCGACGCGGAGTTGACGGTTTTGGCTGACATGAATGCACTGGAACTCGACAGTGTGCGGCGCACCTACGGTGGCGTCGTGGCAGTCGACAATGTTTCCATCGATGTGAGACGTGGCGAATTCGTCACGCTGCTCGGCCCGTCGGGCTCGGGCAAGACCTCGACGTTGCGGCTGATCGGCGGCTTCGAACGGCCGGATGCCGGCGCGATCCGCATCAACGGCATCCGCATCGATCACCTGCCCGCCTACCAGCGCGACACGACGACCATCTTCCAGAGCGGCGCGCTTTTCCCGCACAAGACCGTGGCCGAGAATGTGGCCTATGGCCTTCGCATGCGCGGCGTCGCCAAGGCCGACATCGCGCCGCGTGTGAAGCAGGCTCTCGAGGTCGTGCGGCTTTCCGGCTACGAACAGCGATATCCAGCGCAATTGTCGGGCGGGCAGAAGCAACGCGTGGCATTGGCCAGGGCGATGGTGGTCCGCCCCGCGATCTTGTTATTCGACGAGCCGCTGTCGGCGCTCGACCTGTCGCTGCGGTTGCAGCTGCGCGCCGAGATCAAGCGCCTTCACGAGGAGATCGGCTTTAGTGCCATCTACGTTACCCACGATCAGGGGGAAGCGATGGCTATGTCGAGCCGCATCGCGGTGATGCGAGGTGGCCGGATCGAGCAGATCGACCGTCCCGAAAAGGTGTTTGGCGAGCCGGCCAACGAATTCGTCTACACCTTCATCGGCGAGAGCTGTTGCCTGAAGGCCCGGATAGTCGCCGGCGGCGCCGCCGACAGCGACGGCGAGCCTATCGACCTGCGTCTTTCCAATCCTCCAGGCGACGGTGCCTGGCGCCTCTACATTCGGCCGAGCCGGATGCATCTCGGCCGCGCCGACATGCCGAACGGCCTGAAGGCCCGTCTCGATTTCACCGAGTTCCTTGGCGACGTTCACCGCTACCATTTCAAGGCCGCGAAGCTGGAGTTGTTCGTCGATCATCCGGGAGCTGTCGCGCACAGGCCGGGCGACCTCGTCGACATCGGCTGGCAGACCGCAGACATGATCGCCTATCAATGAGCATCGGAACCTCGGAAATGAGCGCTCCGGACGCCGCCAGACGAAAGGCCGGGCTGCGCGCGCGGCTTGCGCCTTGGCTGCTGATGGCGCCGGCACTTCTGATCGCGGTCGCCTTTTTCGGCCTGCCGATCGCCTTCATGGCGCGCATGAGCTTCAATGAGCACATCGACCAGCGCTTCTACGTTCCGGGCTTCACGTTCGATAATTACGCGGCCATGCTGACTGACCAGACCTTCCGCGGCGCGCTGTTCACGACGATGCGGCTGGCCCTCATCTCTTCCGTCGTCACGGTCGTCATCGGCTACGCCTTCGCGATGCTGGTGTGGCTGAAGCCGAAGCGCTGGCGGCTGGCGTTCATCGCGCTGGCGCTTTGCCCGCTGCTGATTTCGGAGATATCGATCATCTTCGGCTGGTGGATGTTCTTTCCGAAGAACGGCCTGCTCAGCTACGCGCTCGTCTCGTCCGGGCTCATCACCGACAAGATCAGCCTGATGTACACCGAATTCGCGGCCTTCGTCGGTCTGACCTACGTGACCTTGCCGTTCTGCTTCTTCATCCTGCTGTCGATCTTCGATGGCATCGACAAGAAGGTGCTGGAGGCCAGCGCTGATCTCGGCTCCGCGCCGCTGCGGACCTTTTATGAAGTGCTCCTGCCGCTTACAAAAGGCGGAATCGCCGCGGCCTTCGCACAGTCCTTCATCTGGGCGATCGGCACCTATGCGACGCCTTCCGCACTCGGCCCGGACACGCTGTGGACCATCGGTTACCTGATCCAGGAGCAGATGCTGGGCAAGCACAACTGGCCCCGCGCCGCCGCCTTCTCGATCGTGCTGACAATCGGAGTCGCGCTGGTGATGGTGATTATCCGCACGCTGACGTCGAAACGGACTGCGCTCAATGGCTGAAACTTCGATCCTTCCGACCCGCAATGCCGCGGCCATACCCGCGCTACGGGCGCGCAAGGACACCATTTTTCTGCGCATTCTGACGTTTGCCTTCACCGTCTCCATCATCGCCTATATCGCGATCCCAGTGCTGGTCACACTCGCCATGTCCTTCAACGATGCATCGGCGATCCGCTTCCCTATCAAGGTCTGGTCGCTGAAATGGTATGGCGATTTCTTCGCCAGCCCGCAGTGGGTCGATGCCTTGACGAGCAGCATCATCATCGCGCTCGGAACGACGGTCATCTCGACGGTATCGGGGGTCCTCGCAGCCTGGGCGTTCGAGCGTTTCACCTTTGTCTTCAAGCCTCTCGTCTATCTCCTGATCATGCTGCCGCTCTTCATGCCCGGCGTCGTGCTGGGGCTGGGCGTCGCGATGGCCTTCGGCAACGTCTCGCTGCTGGGCATCAACGTTTACGGCTCGCGTGCGCTTGTCATGCTCGCGCATTCGCTGTGGGCGATGCCGCTGGTCTTCATGCTGATGGAAGCGACCTTCCGCACCGTGGACCATCGCATTGTCGAAGCCTCCTACGATCTCGGGGGCAGGCCGCTGCGGACCTTCCTGGAGATCGTCTTGCCGTCGGTTTCGACCGGCATCATCTCATCCGCCCTGTTCGCCTTCGTAATATCGCTCAACGAATTCGTCATGGCGCTGTTCCTCACGACACGCGACACCCAGACCCTACCGGTGTTGATGTGGCTCAGCCTCCGCTCGGCCGGCACGCCACGGCTCGCCGTCGCCTCGGTCATCCTCGCCGCCGCCGTCTTCGTCAGCCTGTCGCTAATCATGGTTTGGTACATCAGGCAGCTTCGCAAGAATTAGGGAAATATATCTGATCGCCGCCAGTCGCCTGGCCCAAACCGCACGAGGCTGAGGCCTACGGCAAAAGGGGCCGAGCACCAGCGGTGTCCCAAGCGCCATGATGATGACGGATCAAAACGCCGCTTGATACTGTCCACCCTCAGGGGGCACTCCAGAGAGCGCCCCTTTATTACTCCCTGTCGATATCCCGGCGCAGCACGATCAGCGTCGTCAGGTCCTGCACCGCCGGCCCGCTGGCGATGTTGTCGCGCAGATTGTTCAGTCGGTCGATCGACGGCACCTCGACCTCGACGACGAGGTCGAGCTGGCCGCTGATCGAGGACACGCGCCGCACCTCGGCGTAACCGGCCAGCTTGTCGAGGATGCTCATCGAGGGCGTGCGGGCTAGCGTCACCAGAAGGAAGGCCCGGATGACGTCCCGGTCCATCTGGCCGATATCGGCGCGATAGCCTCGGATCACGCCGGCGCGCTCGAGCTGCGCCACCCGCTCGCTGGCGGCGCTGCGCGAAAGGCCGACGCGCGCAGCCAGCGCCTTCAGCGGGATGCGCGCCTCCTTGGAAAGGATGGCGAGGATCTCGTGGTCTTTTGCGTCCGGCTGCTTCACCGCGGGGCTCCATGGGCGCGCCGGCAATATGCCGGCTGATCACGTCAGACTGCCGGCAGGGCCGGCGCTTTGCCGGATGTCTGATTTGCACGGCCATGCAAAACTATCCACCAATTTCAGCGACATGCCGGCAGACCCGATGACCGATCTCCACCATCCTGCACCCGCTTTCCCGATAGACCAGGCCGCCCTTCTGGCGAGCGAGCACTTCGGCATCGAAGGCGAGCTTAGCCCTCTCGACAGTGAGCGCGACCAGAACTTCCGGCTGGCTTCCAGTGCCGGAACCTGGACCTTCAAGATCATCAACGCCAGCGAACCCGGCCTGGAGAGCGCTTTCCAGGTGGCCTTGCTCGCTCATCTGGCGGCTGTCGCGCCCGACCTTTCGCTGCCGCGCCTGAGAAAGGCGGCATCGGGCACCGCGCTGGCGACCACCCTGGCGGCGTCTGGCGAGCGTCATTCGCTGCGCATGGTGTCATGGCTTCCGGGCAGGCCGCTCGCCGAAAGCACACGCAGCCCCGCCGTTCTCAATTCTCTCGGCCAGATGCTGGGCCGCATGGATCGCGCCCTGCAGGGCTTCATCCACTCCGGCGCCCTGCGCGCGCTGGACTGGGATGTCCGGCGCGTCGGCGAAGCCCGCGCCCGGCTCGCTCATGTTGCCGATGCCGGCGACCGCGCCTTGCTGGAGCGCTTCCTCGATCGCTTCGACAAGCAGGTGGCGCCCCGTCTCGCAATGTTGCGGACGCAGGTCATCCACAACGACGCCAATGACTGGAACGTCCTGGTCGATCCGCACCGGCCGGACAGCGTCGCCGGCATGATCGATTTCGGCGACGCACTGCACACGGTGCTGATCGCCGAGGTGGCGGTGGCCAGCGCCTATGCCATACTCGACCAGGAGGACCCGATCGGCGCCGTGGCCGAACTGGCGGCCGGCTTCCACGCCCTTTATCCGTTGCGTGAGGAAGAACTCGACGTCTTGTTCGACCTCATCATGGCGCGACTGGTCATCAGCGTGACGCTTTCGGCGGCGCGCGCCAGCCGTGTCGGCGACAATCCCTACCTGGCGATCAGCGAGGCACCGGCCTGGCGCATGCTGCGGCGCCTCGATGCGATGAACCCGCGCTTTGCCACGGCGATCCTGCGTCATGCCTGCGGCTTCGATGCGGTGCCCGGCGCAACTGCTATCGCGACCTGGATCGATCGCAATGCCAAGAACATGGCGCCGGTCGTGCGCCCGCACCCGGCCACGCTGGCCAAGGCGCTGGTGCCCTATGGCGACGCCGCCAATCCGATGACGGTGGCCTCCGCTGCCGCCGACCCTGAAAAGGCCTCCGCCTGGTGGGAAGCCCATGCGAGCGAAACGGGCGTCGCCCTCGGCATCGGGCCATGGGGCGAGGCGCGCAACGTCTACTCGGGCGACATGTTCAAGTCGCGCTTCATCGACGGCGGCCGGCGCGACCGCCATCTCGGCCTCGACCTCTTCATGCCGGCCGGCACCAAGGTCCACACACCGCTCGCCGCGACAGTCCAGAGCGCCGAGATCGAGGAGGAGCCGCTCGGCTATGGCGGCCTCGTGGCACTGCTGCACGAGCCCGAGGGCTGCCCTGCCTTCGTCACGCTCTGGGGGCATCTTGCCCATGAAGTCGTGGCGCGGCTGAAGCCCGGCCAGAAGCTCGCCGCCGGCGCGCTTGTCGGCGAGATGGGCGCGCACGCGCAAAACGGCGGCTGGGCGCCGCATCTGCATCTCCAGATTTCGGCCGATACCGGCCTCTCGGCACGCGCGATTCTGGGTGTCGGCGAGGCGAGCTATCTGGGCGTATGGCGCGAATTGTTCCCCGACGCGGCGGCGCTGGTGGGCATTCCCCCCGAGACTTTCACGCAGACCGGCCGCAGCCGGGCCGAGATCGTCGCGGCCCGTAAGGCGACGATGCTACCCAACCTGTCGATCTCCTATTCCGAGCCGATCAAGTTCGTGCGCGGCGACGGCGTCTGGCTGATCGACGATCGCGGTCGCGCCTATCTCGACTGCTTCAACAATGTCTGCCATCTCGGCCACGCGCATCCGCATGTCGTGGAGGCCATCGCCCGACAGGCCGCGAAGCTCAACACCAACACACGCTACCTGCACGACAACATCGTCGCCTATGCCGAGCGGCTGACGGCAACACTGCCTCCGGAGCTCGGCGTCGCCTCCTTCGCCTGCTCGGGCAGCGAGGCCAACAGCCTGATGCTGCGCATGGCGCGTACCCACACCGGCCGCGAGGAAGCCATCGTGCTCGACTGGGCCTATCATGGCACGACCCAGGAACTGATCGACCTCAGCCCTTACAAATACAAGCGCAAGGGCGGCAAGGGGCGCAAGCCCCACGTCTTCGAGGCGGTGATCCCCGACAGCTATCGCGCGCCGGCGGACTGGCCAGCGGAGGAGCATGCGAAGCGCTTCGCCGCCAGCGTCGCCGAACAGATAGACGCTATGCGCCGAGAGGGCCGCGCCCCGGCGCTTTTCATGGCAGAATCGATCCCCAGCGTCGCCGGGCAGGTCTTCCTGCCGGATGGGTACCTCAGCGAGGTCTACGCCATGGTGCGCGCGGCCGGCGGGCTGTGCGTCGCCGACGAGGTTCAGGTCGGCTTCGGCCGCGTCGGCAGCCATTGGTGGGCATTCGAGACGCAGGGTGTCGTGCCCGACATCGTCACCATGGGCAAGCCGATCGGCAATGCCCATCCGATGGCGGCGCTGGTGACGACGCGCGAGGTCGCGGCGTCCTTCAACAACGGCATGGAGTATTTCAACACGTTCGGCGGCAATCCGGTGTCCTGCGCGGCGGGACTGGCGGTGCTGGACGTGATCGAACAGGGCGACCTGCGCCGCAACGCCTTGGAGATCGGCAACTACCTGATCGAGCGTTTCCGCGGCATGCAGGAACGTCACGAGGCTATCGGCGACGTGCGCGGCATGGGGCTGTTCCTCGGCATCGAGCTGGTCGCCGACCGCCGGACGAAGGAGCCGGCGACGGTGTTGGCCAAGAAGATATGCGACGGCGCCCGCGCGCGGGGCGTGCTGATGGGTACGGAAGGGCCGGGCGACAACGTGCTCAAGATGCGCCCGCCGATGATCTTCACCCGGGCCAACGCCGATCATCTGTTGTCGGTTCTCGAGGGCACCTTCGAGGCAGTGCTGGCCGGCAAGGAGTAGCAGGGGGCCCGCTCCGACTCAGCTTCCTTGCATCTTATAATAAAAACGTTTTTATTTTTCTTGAAAACGTTTTTATTTGCCGGTAATGCCATTCCTGAGAGGAGAGCAGGCGCACATGGCAGAGGGCAGCATCGCGGCAAGCCGGCTTTCGCCGACCATCAAGACGCTGGCGGCGCACACCGGCTATTCCATCGGCACGATCTCGAAAGCGCTGCGCGGTTCGCCGGTGGTCACCGAGCAGACCCGTGAGGCAATCCTCGCCGCCGCCAAGGAACTCGGCTACCAGGCCAATGCGCGCGGCATGGCACTGCGCACCGGCAAGACCTATCAGGCCGCCGTACTGATGCCGCTCACCGCAGCCGCCGGCTACGAATGGGATGGCGTCGAATATACGCAGATCCTGAACGGCATCAGTCAGGCGCTCGACGGCAGCGATTACCAGCTTTCGGTCCACGGCTATCGTTCCTACGAGGACGCCTGCGCCGTTGCCCGCCGCGTCGCCGACCAGAAGCTCTCCGACGGGCTGATCTTCTCCGGCGTGCTGGCCGACGACGCGCGCATTGCCATGCTGGCGCAATCGGGCTTCCCCTTCGTCTCGCTCGGCCGCTGCCGCAAGCCGCTCACCTATGCCCATGTCGACGTCGACAACGAATGGGCAGCCCATGCCGCCACCGCGCGGCTGATCGCCGGCGGACACCGCCGTATCGCGCTGATCAATGCCGAGCAACGTTTCTCCTACGCCCTGGACCGGATCGACGGCTTTGTCCGGGCTTTCCGCGAGGCAGGGCTGGAGCCGTCGCTCGATCTGGTCGCCGGCGGTGACCTCTCCACCCGTTTCGGCCGCGACAGCACGCTGGCGCTGCGCGGCTTGCCGCAGCCGCCAACCGCCCTGGTCTGCGTCAACGAATCCACCACGCTCGGCGCGCTGTCGGCGCTTGGCTCGCTTGGCCTGCGGGTCGGCGAAGATGTCGACGTGATCGCCTATGACGACATCAACGTCAGCGCCTATTTCAGTCCGCCCGTCACCACGCTCTACCAGCCCATCGAGGTGCTCGGCCGCCGGCTGGGCGAATTCCTGCTGCGGCTGATGGCTGGCGAGGATGCCGCGCGTCTCACCGAGGTCTTCCGCCCGCAGTTGATCGCGCGGCAGGCTGACAATCTCGGCGGCCGCCTCGGCCGCCACAATCCTTGAAAAATGGAGGAAACAGCATGAAGAAAGTCCTGTTTGGCCTGACGCTGGCTCTGCTGGCGTCCGGCGCCGCGCATGCCGCCGATCTTGGCGGCAAGCTCATGAAGGTGGGTTCCGACACCACCTCGCCGCCGATGGAGAGCGTCGACACCGCGACTGGGCAGATCGTCGGCTTCGATGTCGATGTGGTCAACGCCGTCTGCGCCAAGATCAACTGCAAGGCCGAGTTCGTCACCACCGGCTGGGACGGCATCTTCGCCGCGCTCGACCAGGGCAATTTCGACTTCGTCGCCTCCGGCGTCTCGATCACCGACGAACGCAAGAAGGCCATGGATTTCTCCGAGCCCTACATCGTCAACAGCCAGGCCGTGCTGATGCGTGTCGCGGACGAAGGCTTGAGCGTCGACGACTTCAAGTCGAAGGGCAAGAAGCTCTCGGCCCAGGCCAACACGACCGACGCCCAGGTCGCCGAAGGCATCGTCGGCAAGGACAATGTCGTGGCCTATGACAGCTTCAGCGCATCCGTGATCGCGCTCAAGAACAAGGATGTCGACGGCGTCGTCATCAACGGCGCCAACGCCGCCGCCTACGAGAAGGAGTTCGCGGGCGAGCTGGTCGTGCCGATCCGCAACCTGCAGTCGGATCCGCTCGGCCTCGTCTTCCGCAAGGGCGACGCGAACGCCGCCGCCTTCAACGAAGGCATCGAGGCCATCAAGAAGGATGGCACGCTGGACGCGCTGATCAGCAAGTACTGGGGCGTCAAGTAATCGTGGTCGACGGTCCCGGCGCTCCGCCGCGCCGGGACCTTTTTGTTGGAGGGCGGTCATCGATGCAGCTCCTGATGCGCCTTCGGCCCAGCAATCTCATCATTGCCGCCGCCCTGCCGTTCATCGTCTACCTCTTTGCCTCGTCGGCCGATTACCAGCGTTCGCTGCGCGCTATCCTCGGCGTCGAGCACGGCTCGTCACCGTTCGTGCCCGGCTTTGTGCTGCTGGCTGTCGCCTTCGCCGCCGGCATCGGCGTCATCGTCTTCAGTCGCGCCAAGGCACTGAAACCGCGCCTTGCGCTGTCATGCGCCGCCATCAACCTCGTGGCGGCGCTCGCCGCAACGACGACCGGCCTGGTCTATCCCTACGCATCGTCGGTCGTTGCCAACGCCGTCGATCCTTTCACGTCCAAGCTGGTCGTCCAGGGCGTGACGCCGCGCCAATTGACGGGCGAGGCCGAGGCGATGGTGCACGGCCACGTCTCGATCCTCTTGTGGATCTATCTCGCTGTGACCGTCGTCGCCCTCGCTCTTTTTCTCGTCGGCGGCCGGCGGGATAATGGCGACGTCACGCGGCGCGCCGGACGCGCGACCCTCGGCCTGGTCAACGGCGCCGGGCTGGTCTTCATACTGTTCCTGGCGCCGATGGCCTTCGCGGCCGGCGTGGCCACCACCATCCGCGCTGCGATCGCGGCCTATATTCTGGCGGCGCTGCTCGGCCTCGTCTGGGTCGGCCTGCTCAAGCTCGAATACAGCAGGCGAGCCGATTTCTCCTTCATCGTCATCACGGCGTTGCTGGCCTGCGCGGCCGCATGGTTCCTGATGCAGCCGCGCCAGGCCTACACGCTGGCGGGCAGCCTTGAAGGCAAGGTCGCCGTGATATCGGGCACGCCCGCCGGCATGATCGGCGCCGTGCGCTTCGGCCAGTTTCCATCCGGCCCCGAAAACGAAGTGCCGCTGCGCACCTTCAAGGGTGCGCCGGAAGCGCTCGCCGCGCTGGCCAAGAAGGACGTCAGCGCCGCGCTGCTTCCCTCCGCCTCGGCGCCCGCCGACCTGCCGGTGCTCTGGCAGACGCAGACGCTGAGCGACCGCGACAAGGCATCCGGCATCACGCTCGCTGTGCTTGCCATCGTGCTTGGCCTGCTGACCTTCGGCGGCCATATCCACCGCCGCCATCCGCTCTCGATCGGCTCGGAATTCATCGTCGACACCATTCGCGGCATCCCGATGCTGGTCATCGTGCTCTATGTCGGCCTGCCGCTGGCGGGCGCGCTCAAGGACGCCACCCAGGGCGTCTTCGATCCGCCGAACCTTGCGCGCGGCATCGCCGCCATGGCGCTGGCCTACTCCGCCTATCTGGCCGAGATCTTTCGCTCCGGCATCAATGCCATCCCGCGCGGCCAGCTCGAAGCGGCGCGCAGCCTCGGCCTCAATGGCTGGCAGACGGCGCGACTGGTGATCCTGCCCCAGGCCTTCCGCATCATCATCCCGCCGCTCGGCAACGAGCTGATCGCCATCCTGAAGGACACCTCGCTGCTGTCGATCCTGTCGATCCGCGATATCACCCAGCGCATGCGGGAATTCCAGTCGGCAAGCTTCCTGCCCTTCGCCCCATACAACTCCGCCGCCATCTTCTACATCCTGCTGACGCTGGCGGCGGCCAGCCTGGTCAGTACCGTCGAGAGAAAATATGACATCAAGCATCGATAAATCGCGCCGGGATCTCGAAGCGCGGGCCGCTTCCCTCGTCATGCCGAAAGGCTTCGTCTTCGGCGCCGCCACCGCGTCCTATCAGATCGAGGGCGCGCCGGCCGCCGACGGCAAGGGCGAGAGTATCTGGGACCGCTTCTGCAAGGTTCCGGGCGCGATCATCGACGGCTCCAGCGGCGACGTTGCCTGTGACAGCTACCATCGCTGGGGCGACGACATTGCCGTGCTCAAGACGCTTGGTCTCGGCGCTTATCGCTTTTCGCTCGCCTGGACCCGGCTTCTCCCCGAGGGCCGCGGTATTCCCAACGCCAAGGGCATCGCCTTCTACGACAGGCTGATCGACGGCCTGCTGGAAGCCGGCATCGAGCCTTATCTCACGCTCTACCACTGGGATCTGCCGCAGGCGCTGCAGGAGCGCGGCGGCTGGTACAGCCGCGATACTTCCGACGCGCTTGCCGAATACGCTGCACTTGCCGCGCGCAGCTTCGGCGACCGAGTCAAGAAATGGACGACGCTCAACGAACCCTGGACCTTCTGCTGGTCGGGCCACGCCTCGGGCGAGGACGCCCCGGGCTTGCGCGACGGGACGAAAGGCGGCGTCGCCGCCAGCCATCACGCGCTGCTAGGCCACGGCAAGGCCGTGCCGGCCATCCGCGCCGAGGTGCCCGACGCGTCGGTCGGCATCGTCTTCGACCTCAACGTCGCCGAGCCGGCAAGCGGCGACCCGCGCGATGTCGCCGCGGCGCGGCGCTTCGACGGCGCGCAGAACCGCTGGTTCCTCGACGCCGTCTTCAAGGGCGCCTATCCGCAGGACATGCTCGACCTCTATGGCGACCTGCTTCCGGAGATCCACGCAGACGACAACAGGCTGATCGCAACGCCCGTCGACTATCTCGGGGTCAACATCTATCGCCGTTCGGTGATAGCGGCGGGCACGGAACTTAGCCCCCTCGACTATCGCCGCGTGCAGCCGGAAGGGCTCTATTCGGCGGTGGGCTACGAGATCTGGCCGCGCTCGATGTACGACATCCTGCGCTACGTCAACGACCGCTATGCGCCGCAAGCGATCTACATTTCCGAGAACGGCGTCGCGACGCGGCCCGAGCGGGTCGGCGCCGACGGACATGTCTGGGACGATCTGCGCGCCGCCTACTATGTCGACCATCTCGAGCAGGTGGCGAAGGCCGCGGCCGAGGGCGTGCCGATGAAGGGCTATTTCGCCTGGACGCTGATGGACAATTTCGAATGGGCCTACGGCTATACGACGCCCTTCGGCATCACTCATGTCGACTACGAAACGCAGGAACGGCGCGTCAAATATTCCGGCGAGATCTATGCCACGATCGCAAGGCAGGAAAGTCTCGTGCCGGCGCGGAGAGCCGGGCGTGGCCGCTGAGCCAGGACAGCCGGGCACCGTCCTGATCACCGGCGCGGGGCGTGGCCTCGGCCGCGAACTGGCCCGCCAGTATGCGCGGGCCGGCTGGCGGGTCATCGCCTGCGGCCGCGCCTTCCCCGCGGATGGTTTTGAGGAACGCGTCGAATTCCAGCCGCTGGACGTGACCGATCCGGCATCGATCCGCTCCCTTGCGGCGCAGCTGGCGGACCGGCCTCTCGACGTGCTGGTCAACAATGCCGCCGTCCGCAGCCGGGCGCCCGGATTGGTGGCCCTGGAGCCGGAGGCGTTCCTCGACGTCATCAGCGCCAATACGCTGGCGCCGATCCTCATGGCCAAGGCCCTGCTCCCGAACCTTCGGCTAGCCGCCGGCCCCGTCATCGCCAATATCGGCAGCCGCGCCGGCTCGATGGCGGAAGGCCTGCTCGACGATGATGACGACGACTATGCCTATCGCTGCTCCAAGGCCGCGCTCAACATGGCGACGGTGCAGCTCGCGCGCGACCTGAAGCCCGCCGGCATCACTGTGCTCGCGCTTCACCCGGGCTGGGTGAAAACCGATATGGGTGGCCCCGAAGCGGCCTTGCCAGCGGAGGACAGCGCCCGCGGCCTTTGCGAAATAATCCACTGCGCATCGGTCGAGGACAGCGGTTCGTTCCTTACTTTCGACGGCAAGCGGGTCGGCTGGTAGGTCAACAACTGCGGGGTGAAAGGATTGTCGTCCACCCACTTTTATCAGCCGTCGCGCGGTCAGTGATCGCTGCGTCACTCGGAATTCCCGGCTACGGGGCGCTCCGGCGCAGGGGGAGGGGTCAATTTTGCACGCCGATTCACGGTCAGCTCGCGGCCTCCCGCACGGCCTTGGGCAGGCTGGCACACATAGCAGCACGCTCGGCTCCGATCAGGACTTTCACTTACCCGAGATGTTCCGATGGGACGCGCATACGGCTAAAGCGCGTCGCGTCGGAACGGCCTCATGCGGCGCGCTTTAGGTTGTTGTTTTTATGCATGTCGTTGTCCCAAAACCGCTGCGCACTTTTGGGCGACATGCATTAAGGTCAACGCGCCGACCAGCGCATTAATCTGGCGTTGCTCTGAGGAAGCCGTGCTCGAAACCGGATCCCTGTTGCAAGAGGCCTGATGGGTACAAGCGGGCCGACATTTGGCAGACTTTAGTCCGCAGCTGGTGAACACCATGTCCAGAACTGAGGCAGCAACATTGCAGACGGATAAGGTCACGTCAGCGGTATTCAGGCTGTCGATATCAGCCCGCCCATAAGGGCAGGGCCGCAGCGAGCGCCTCAACTTGACACCAGGACACTGTCCCGGGTTGCCCAGTAGTTTCGCGGCGAATGCCCGAACACGCGCTTGAAGGTGTTGCCAAACGAGCTTTCGGAGGCGAAGCCGAGTTCGTGGGCCAGATCGGCGAGCGAAGTGTTTGCGTTGCGCAGCGCGTCCCGCGCCTTCTCCATCCGCCAACGCCGCAGGTACTCCATCGGTGGCATGCCGACCGCCTCCTTGAAATGGGCGACGTAGGAAGACCGCGACATGCCGGCCTCGGCGGCGAGTTCTCTCAGTGTCCACTGCCGCTCGGGCGTCCGGTGCATCAGGTTGATAGAGGCGCCGAGGCGCGGGTCCTTCAGAGCGGCAAGCCATCCCCCGACACCTCCGCCACCTTGATCCACGAAAGCCCGCAGCGCCTGCACGAGAAGAATGTCGGCGAGGCGGTGCGTCAACAGCGTCGTGCCCATTCGCGCCGCTCGCACCTCTTCGTCCAGAAGCTTCAGCGAACCATGCAGAACGGCGGCCGAGGGACCGGCGGCGGACAGGATCATCACATCGGGAAGGACATCCAGCAGCAGCCCGGCATTGTTGCCTTCGAGGGCGAAGCCGCCGCCGAGCAAGACGGTATCGTCACCCTGATACCGCGCGATGTCGGAGCGATCCCAATCGAAGGCAGCCATGCCGTCTTCGGGGCGTTTGCCGGGATCGCTTGCGACGACATAGTCCGAAGCGTTGGCGAGCAGAAATGTGTCGCCTGTTTCAAGGCGGTACCGCTCCTCACCGTTGAGGATGAGCCAGCATCCGCCCTTCAGCACCGCTACGAATTTGAGGATTGGTTTCGCCGGGAAGCGCCATGCCCATTCGCCGGCCGCTTCCAGCCGCGTGCAGCGTATGCTGCGCATCTCTATCAACGCCAGGATATCGGACAGCGCGTCATGCAATTTGGACTCCTGATGTAGACTCTTGGCCGTTCAAGCATGGATAGTCCAGGGCATCTTCGTTTATCACGGAACGAAGGGTTGGGAAACCGACCTGGATACACCGATCTGAAAATGAGGATGAGATATGGCACAGGTACTGAACGGCAAAGTGGCGGTGATCACCGGCGGCGCGCGTGGCGTGGGCTTCGGCATCGCGACCACATTTATTCGAGAGGGCGCCGTGGTTGTCATCACGGGCCGGGAAGACGACGACCTTCAATCAGCTTGCGCGAAGTTGGGAGAGAATGCCTTCGGGACCGTCGCGGATGCCGGCAGCCCGTCCGGGATGGATCGGCTGCTGAAAGACGTGAAGGCGCGGCACGGCCGGCTCGATATCCTGGTGGCCAACGCTGTCGTCGGCGAGCATGCGCCGCTCGGCGCGATCACCGAAGATCAGGTCGACAAGATGATCGATGTCAATTTCAAGGGCATCGTGTTCGCAATCCAGTCGGCTGTTCCTCTGATGACAGAGACAGGCTCGGTCATCATGATCGGGTCCACTGCATCCGTGGAGCCACCCGCCGGAATGGGCGTCTATGGCGGTCTCAAGGCGGCGCTGCGCGGCTGCATGCGGGCCTGGATCAAGGACGTGAAGGGAACGGGCATCAGGATCAATCTGCTGAGCCCCGGAGCGGTCGACACGCCGTCGCTTCGCAGTGCATCCGCCAAGGCCGGCGGCGAGGGGAAGGTGGAAGCGATTATCCAATCGATCCGCGACCGGCATCCCTCCGGCCGTATCGGCGAGCCCGACGAGATCGGCAAGGCGGCCGTGTTTCTGGCCAGCGAAGCCTCGAGCTACGTCAACGGCCTCGAGATGTTCGTCGACGGCGGCTTGACCACCGTGTGAGCCTGACGAGGCGCGGCAGATGCTAGGTTGACCGACGCTAATCCGTCCTGGTGCCGGCCTCCTTTCTCCATAGGCGAGGTGTCTGGCCAACGGTGCAACGAAACACGCGCGTCAGATGCTTTGGTCGACGAACCCGCAGGCGAGGGCCACTTCGCAAATTCCAAGCCTGCTTTGGCTGAGCAACGTCTTTGCCTTGCGGATGCGCTCGTTCATAAGCCACTTGTACGGCGGAACACCCATCGTCCGGCGAAAGGCGCGGGCGAAGTAGCTGACCGAGAGGCTGCAGGCCGGGGCGATGTCGGCAATGGCGACGTCGCCGCTCACATTGGCCAGCATAGCATCACCTCGAAGGTCAAATTGGCGATCGAGTCGCCAAGCAGCGCCAATCCCGATTTCGGCTTCTATCTGCTGGTGCGTCCTCGCCAAGGCCGCGCCGGCCAGCGGCCATGACGAGACAAGCGGCGATCTCAGGTCCCGCCGCACGCCTTCATCCGCTCGATGATCTCGGCCATTAGCGCCAGGTCGCGGCGCGAATCCGCAAGGTCAGTCAGCGGCCTGGTGCGGTCCATGATGTGGCGGTGGAAAGCCTCGAGCTCGTTGGAGAAGGCGTCTCCATAGAGCGGACCCAGCGCTTTCGTTACGGGGCCGAGCGGGCCGGCTTCCGTCACCTCCAGCCGCGTCGGCAGACTGCGGATATAGGGCGTGTCGTAGATGATGCGCACGCGCTTTGTGTTCGAGCGTACCTCGATCATGGCGTCGAACAGGCCGAGGTCGTCGACCACCGCGTCATAGAGGCAGGCGAAGTGGCCATAGTCGAAGGTGACGCTGGTGTTGGCGCCGCCATTGGTGCGGTGAGCTGCAACCACCCGCCGCGGTTCGCCGATCAGTCCGCGCATCGCCGAGATGTGGTGCGAGGAAAGCGCCGTCAGCCCGCGATAGGCGCGGACCAGATCGCCCGAGGCGTCCTTGCCCACGACCTCGCGGATCAGCGCGTCCCGCTCCTTTGCGCCGCGCGCAAGGATCGCCGGATCGATGTCGTGCGGGTAGAGTACATTCTGGCTCTTCTTCAAGAAATGCCTGCCCTCGGAGATCAGGTCGAAAATGCGCACATGCGTGATATCACCATGCGTCGGCAATTCCTCACGTGCTGCCAGATAGGCCGGCGCGTAACGGCGCATGTAGCCGACGAAGATCGTCTTTTCGTAGTTCTTGCTCAACGCCAGCAACTCGTCGATCTCGCGCACCGTCAGGCAAGCGGGCTTTTCCAGCAGGATGTGCTTGCCGGCTTCGATCGCGGCGCGCACGAAGCGGCTGTGCGTGTCGTCGGAAGACAGCACGAAGACGGCATCGATCTCGGGCGAATTGATCAGTGCCTCAGCACTCTCGTAGGCCTTGGCAGTCTGAAATTTCGATGTGATGAGGTTCACCAGACTTGGTGAGACGTCATGGACGCCGCCAATCACCCAGCGGTCGCGCTGGTCGGCCAGCACCGGCAGATGGATCGACTGCGCGACCTCGCCAAGCCCAACAAGTCCGACACGGATGACCGCCACGGCAAACTCCCTTGTATTTCCATTCTATCGCCGGCTGCAACGGCTGGCAGTTGACTTCAAAAATGATGTGCCGGTCACGCCGCCCCGGTCACCAGCGCCACCAGCTCGTTGCCGCTGGTTTCGGATGCGCGCACCGTCGCCACCATCCTGCCGGCGCGCATCACCCAGATCTGGTCGGACAGGCGCCGCACCTGATCGAAATTATGGCTGATCAGGATGACGCTCACGCCTTGCTCGCGCAGCTTGCGGATCAGCGCCTCGACATTGGCCGTCTCCTGCACGCCGAGCGCCGCCGTCGGCTCGTCCATCACCACCAGCTTGGCGCCGGAACCGGCGGCCCGGCAGATCGAGATCGCCTGCCTTTGCCCGCCCGACAGGCGCCGCACGCGCTGGCCCACCGAGGGCACGTTGATCGACAGCTTGGACAGCATGGCGCGGGCCTGGGCCTTCATTGCCTTGCGGTCGAGCAGCGCGAACGGGCCGATGCGGCGAACAATCTCGCGATTGAGGAAAAGGTTCTGCGCCACCGTCAATTCGTCGATCAGCGCCAGATTCTGGTGCACCGTCTCGATGCCTGCCTTACGCGCCTCGTCCGGGTTGGAGAACGGGTGCTGGCGGCCGTCGAAATAGATCGCGCCGCCGTCCGGTTGATGCACGCCGACCAGGCAGCGGATCAGCGTCGACTTGCCGGCGCCGTTGTCGCCGATCACGGCTGTGACCTCGCCGCGGCGGGCCTGGAAGCCGACATCGGTGAAGGCGCGGATGCCGCCGAAATGCTTGCTCAGCCCCTCGCAGGCAAGCACCGCTTCGGCGGATGGGATATGATTGACGGCGCTCATTTCTGATACCGCATGATCAGCGCCGCCAGCACCACGATGGCGCCCACGGCAAGCGGTTGGTAGAAGGCCGAGACGCTGAGCAGCGTCAGCCCGTTGACCAGCGCCGTCAGCATCAGCGCGCCGATGGCCGGCCCCAGGATGCTGGCGCGGCCGCCGAACAGGCTGACGCCGCCCAGCACCACGGCCGCCACCGAATTCAACAGCAGGCTGGTGTTGATCTGCGGCTCGGCCGAGCCGATGCGCGCCACCAGAAGGATCGCGGCGATGCCGGCGCAGAAGCCGGAGATCGTGTATGCGGCGATCTTGACCCGGCCGGTGCGGATGCCCAGCGCGGCAGCGCTTTCGGCCTGGCCGCCGGTCGCCAGAAGATGCACGCCGAAGCGCGTGTGGTAGAGGGCGATATGGGCGACGACGACCGCCGCGATCGCCACCCAGACGGGATAGCCGAACGGTCCGAACGAGCCGGATGCGAGCTTGAGCAGGAAGGTCGAGCCGACCATGCTCGGTTCGCCGCCGGAGATGATCAGGCCGAGCCCGGTGATGCCCGAGAGCGTGCCGAGCGTGACCACGAAATCGGGAATGCGCCCCGCGGTGATCAGCACGCCGTTGAGCAGGCCGACCGCGCTGGTGGCGAGAACCGCGAGCACGCAGGCCGAAAAGATGCCCCAGCCGGCGGCGTTGACAAGGCCGAGGATGACGGCGCCCAGCATGACGGCGGCGGCCAGCGACAGGTCGATGCCGGAGGTCGCGACGACGAAGGTCTGGCCGATCGACAGCACGACAAGGATCGCGGCGGCGAGCAGCAGCGCCTGCAGGTTGGCGATGCTGAGGAAGACCGGCGAGGTGACGCCGAACAGGATGACGAGGCCGACCAGGCCGACCACGGATGCCCAGTCGGCCCAGAAGGAAGGATCGAGGAGGAGAGCCGCAAGGGAGGAACGGCTCTCCTCCGTCGCGCCCGCCGATGGGGCGGCGGGCGCGTTGTCTGTCGGTAGGCTCACTTCAGCAGCTCGCGCAACGGATCGGGATAGTCGCCGCCGGGGGCGGGGAAGTTCTTCAGCGATGCCTCGGCATTGGCCTTGTTGATGAGCAGCACCGGCGCCGGCACGTTGGCAGGCAGTTCCTTGCCCATCACCGCCGCCTTGCAGGCCTCCACGCCCATCGCACCGACCACATAGGGGTATTGCGCGACGGTGGCCGTGAGTTCGCCGGCCGCGACCGATTTCAGCGCATCGACGATGCCGTCGAGGCCGATCACCTTGACGTCCTTGCCCGACGTCTGCACGGCGCGCTCGACGCCCAGCGCCATGATGTCGTTGGCGGCGAAGAAGCCGGCGAGGTCCGGATGGGCGGCCAGGATGTCGGTGGCCGCCGTCAGCGCCTTCTCGCGGTCCCAGTCGGCGCTCACCATCACAACCACTTCGAGCTTGCCCTCGACGGCCTGCTTAAAGCCTTTGATGCGGGCGTTGGAGCCGACGTCGCCGACGATGCCGGCGATCAGCGCCACCTTGGAGCCCTTCGGCACCAGCTTCAGCATCTCCTCGCCGGCCAGCGCGCCGGCGGCGACGTTGTCGGTGCCGATATAGGTGGAGACGGCGAAGCCCGCTGCCTTGGCCTGCTCGGCGTCGATGGTCGAGTCGATGTTGATGATCGGCTTCTTCTTCTGCGCCACCGGCACCAGCGCCTGCACCAGGTTGGAGACGCTGATCGGGTTGACCAGGTAACAGTCGTAATCCTGCAGGGCCATGGCGGTCAGCTTGTCGGCCTGGCCGGTCGCGTCGCCCATATTGGCGGCGGCCTGGACGGTGACGGCGACGCCGTCGGCCTTGGCTTGCTCCTCGATGCCCTTCTGCATGGTCTGGAAGAAAGGGTTGTCGAGGCCTTTCACGATCGCCGCGACCTTCGCGTCCCCCGCATAGGCCGGCGCCGAAACGATGGTTGCAAGCAGGCCCGCGCCTAGCGTCAGGCCGTTGAAGATGCGCATGGATATTCCTCCTCCGAATTTTGGGTTGTCGGCTCGTTTTCCGGGAGCGGGAATGCCTGACGGGACACAAGCGACCCCGGCGCTTGCCCTGCGAAAGTGATGACCGGATGCCGACTGCCCGCTGCGCGGATTGCGCCCCCGGGTTCGGGTTTCTTCTGTGACAGGCATTGCTCCTCCCAGAGCGCTGGCTGATGCATCGCCAGCATTTCCGCATGCTTTATAAAAATTTGACACGCGTCAAGAATTAAATTGGTGTGCCGCCTATTTTGATGTGCTGCAATGCAGCAGGTCTCGAAGAGGCCGCACCATCGTTTTCGTCATGCTCGGGTGGACGCCTTCGTTGCCTCGTTCTGCACCATCGCCAGCGCCGTGCCGGGTTCGCCCTCCCACAGGATCAGGCTGGCGGCGCCGACGAGGCCGGCGCGGTCGCCGAGCTCGGCTCGCACCATCGGAACGTCGCGATAGGCGGGCATCGCGCGCTCGTCGATGGTCGCCCGTATCCCCGGCGCCAAAAGGTCGAAGCCATTGGAGAGCCCACCGCCCATGACGATCAGGTCGGGCGAATAAAGATGCAGCAGATTGGTGAAGCCTATGCCCAGCCATCTCGCCTCGGCCTCGACCAGCGCGCGGGCGCTTGCATCGCCGGCGCGCGCGGCTTCCACGACATGGCGGGCGGAGACGTCGCCATCCCTGGAAAGACGCCGCATCGCCGAGCCGTCGCCCGGCGCAGTGAGCCGCGTCGCCTGCCGCCCCAGCGCGGTACCGGAGGCGACCGCCTCGAAGCAGCCGACATTGCCGCAGAAGCAGCGTTCGCCCTCGCCGGTGATCGTCATGTGGCCGATCTCGGCCGCCAGTCCGCGCCGTCCATGATAGATGTGGCCATCGGCGATGACGCCGCCGCCGATGCCGGTCGAGACGGTGACGAAGACCAAAGATTCCGTGCCGCGGCCGGCGCCGAAACGCCATTCGCCGAGTGCCGCCGCGTTGGCGTCGTTCTCCAGCCGCACCGGCAGGCCGAACTGGCGGCTCAGAATATCGATCAGCGGCACATTATGCCAGCCGGCAAGCGTCGGCGGGCCGATGACGATACCTGCCTTGGGGTCGAGCGGCCCCGGCGCGCACATGCCGATGCCGCTGACCTTCGCCTGCGGATGATCGGCCAGCAGCTTGTCCGCCAGCGCGATGATGCGGCCGATCACCGCGTCCGATCCAGCGCCGGCCATCGTCGGTTCCGAGACGCGCGCGATGACGTCGCCGCTGCGCTCGACCAGCGCGCCGCGCAGCTCCGTGCCGCCGAGATCGAAGGCAAGCGCGATCGTGCTCATCAGGCGGCGGCCTTCAATCCGTGCAGCCAGGCCATGCGCTGCGCGAGGTCCGGATCGCCGAAGGCGAGCGAGCCCAGCACCACAGTGTCGGCGCCGGCGGCGCTCAGCTTCGGCACGGTCTCGTGGCGGATGCCGCCATCGGCAGCGAGGATGATGTCGGCCTCGCGGCCGGCTTTCCGCATTAGCGTACGCGCCTCGATCAGGCGCGGGCCGGCTTTTTCGGACAGGCTCTGCCCCTTGACGCCGATCGAGGTGCCGAGCAGCGTCACGAAGGCGACGTCCGACAGGAACGGCTCGATCGCCGACACCGGCGTCTCCAGCCGCAGAACCACGCCGGCCGCGGCGCCGAGCTCATGTGCCAGCTTCACCGCGCGCAGGCCGGCCTCGCCATTCTCGGCATGGATGGTGACGAGGTCGGCGCCGGCTTCGATGAACTGGCGCGTCTGCGCCTCGACGATTTCGGCCTCGACCA
Source organism: Mesorhizobium sp. CNPSo 4661 (assembly GCF_057784215.1). NCBI lineage: Bacteria > Pseudomonadati > Pseudomonadota > Alphaproteobacteria > Hyphomicrobiales > Phyllobacteriaceae > Mesorhizobium > Mesorhizobium sp. CNPSo 4661. The sequence goes on from NZ_JBWGIO010000019.1 coordinate 122,223, forward strand.
TCAGATGCACATGGATCGGCCTTGCCGTCAGCTTTGCGATGCGCGCCACAAGGTCCGGGAAAAAAAGGAAGCCGGGCGTGAAGCGGGCGTCGGCCACGTCGATGTGATGCAGGTCGGCATAGGCTTCGATGCGCTTCAGGTCGCGCTCCATATTGGCGAGGTCCGCCGACCATAGCGAGAACTCGCCGATCAGCCGGTTGCGCGGCAAGGCGGCTATTGCCGAGGGGCCGGAGAGGGATTTGCTGGTCATGACGGAATGAGGCTCCGGACTTTCGAGTGGGATTGCAGGAAGTTTGCGATCTGCATGTGCAGCTCGCTGAAATGCTTGGCGCTGTCGCGCGCCTTGGGGGTGATCTCGGCGAAGATCGCATCGGGTATCGCGGCGGCAAGCGCGTAGGCGGCCGAGAGCGGGTGCACGGCATCGACCGCATTGCCGATGACCAGCGTCGGAACGCGCAAGGCGGTGGCGCCCTGTTCGGAAACGCCCGGTCCGTCGGCCGCGATGTTGGACAGCACCTGCGCGAAGGTATGGGCATCCGCCCGGTCGAAATAGCCGAGCAGCGAGGTGAGATTGTCGGGCGCCTCGCGGTAGAGACGCAGCGCCGTCTCCGACTGCGCGAAGATCGTCCGCGCTCTGTCCGGACCATGATCGAGGATCAGGCGGGCGACCTCGGCGATCGGCTGCATGTTGTCCGGCGCCGGGCCGAAGCTCCACGCCGGCCGCACCAGCACCAGCCCGGTGATGCGATCAGGATGGCGGCAGGCAAGGCGCATGGCGATCGCCGCCCCCATCGACACGCCGCCGGCGACGAAGCGGTCGAGGCCGACCTGATCGGCGGCGGCGAGCACGTCGTCGGCGAACATCTGCAGCGAGAACGGCCGCCGCTCGCCAAGCCCGGAACCGCCATGCCCGCGGCATTCCAGCGTGATGCGCCGGAAGCCCGTGGGGAACGTCTGCGCGACCTGCGCCTCGCCGCCGCCCAGCCCGTGCTGGAAGACGACGGCCAGGCCTTCGCCGGTATCGGTGATGCCGAGCGCGGCACCGTCGCGGAGCAGCTTCGTCCGGGCCGCCATCAGACCAGCTCCTTGAGGAAGCATGCGACACCGGGCGCCTCCTCGGCCGTGAGCCCATGCGTCACCAGCGGTCCGTCGAAGCCGCCGGCCTTGAGGCGGGCGACGAAGTCGGGAAAGTCGACGACGCCTTGTCCCGCGGTGGCGAAGCGGCCGTCGGCAAAACGATCCTTGGCATGCGCCAAAGACACATGGCCCGCCGTTCGTTCGACCGCGGCGGCAACGATGGCGCGCGCCTCGTCGGGATTGGCCTGTTCGAACAGATTGGCGGGATCGAGCACGATGCGCAGGCGCCTCGAGCCCATCTCGGCGATCAGCCGCATGGCGTCGCCGGCCGAGGTGACGATGTTGGCCTGCTCCGGCTCGATGCCGAGATCGACGCCATGGCGCTCGGCCATCAGCAGGGCCTTCTCCATCTCGCGCGCCATGTCGGCCCAGGCCGAGGGATCGGCGTTGTCCGGGTGGTGCGCCCACTGGTCCCCGGCATTGCGCGTTCCGGTGCAGAGCGTGACGAGAGGCGTGGAGAGTTTGGCTGCTGTCTCGATGACGACCGCCAGCCGGCGCAGCCCATCCTCGCGCACGGCCTTGTCGGGATGCGCCATGTTGTAGGTGCCCGAGAGCGCCACCAGGCCGACGCCCGAAGCCTTGGCGGCGGCATCGATGGCGTGGATCGCCGCATCCGGGACGTCGTCCGGCATCGACGCCAGGCCGGCGCAGGCGAGGTTGAATTGGGTGACCGCGAAGCCCGCATCGCGCACGGCGGCAAGAACGCCGGCCGGCTCGCTGCCCGCAAAAGTCTTGGCGAACACCCCAAGCTGCATCAGACCGCTCCCGTCACGCTGGCGATCTCGACGCGTTCGCCACTTTCGACCGAGCGGGCGATGGCCACCATGGCGCGGATCGAGGCGAGCCCGTCCTCGACATCGGCGCCGCGCATCGGCTTGCCGTCGAGCACCGTGTCGGCGAGGCCTTCCAACTGGCGGCGGAAGAAATGGCCATCGGCGCCGAGCGGTTTTCGCGATGTCGCGTCCTTCTCGTGGAAGATATCGACTTCGCTGGCGCGGAAGTACCAGGGATTGAAGGTCTTCGCGATCACCGAGCCGTTCTCGCCATAGAGCTGGAAGCCCTCGTGCCAGTCCATGCGCACGGCGACGGTGAGATCGAGATGGCCGAGCGCGCCATTGGCGAACTCGGTCTCGACGAACCAGCAATAGGCGCCGAAGCGCTCGTTGAGCCGGGCGCGCACGGCGGTGATCTCGCCGGCGAGGAAGCGCGCCGTGTCGACCAGATGCGAGCCATGCGCCAGCATGAAATATTGCCTGAGATCCGCCTTCGGATTGCCGGAGGGCTTCCTGGCCAGCTTGCTGGTGACGGGCAGCGGCTGCACGGCATCGGTGTTGGTGTAGCGATGCGTGGAATCGCAATACCAGGCCTTCAGCGCCAGGATGTCGCCCATCTCGTCGCGGACGAAATCGCGCGCCGCCTCCAGCGCCGGGTCGAAGCGCTTCATGTGCCCGACCTGCAGCACCTTGCCCGAGCGCTTGACCGCCTCGGCCAGCGTCTTGCCTTCCTCGACCGAGACGCCGATCGGCTTTTCGCACAGCACATGCTTGCCGGCCTCCAGCGCCTTGATCGACATCGGTACGTGATAGGCGTCCGAGGTGGCGACGATCACCGCCTCCAGTTCGGGGTCGGCGAGCATCTCGTCATAGTTGCCATACATCTTCTGCGGCTCGTAGGTCGCGCCCATGCGTGCCAGCAGATCGGGCGCGGCGTCGCAGATTGCGTAAAGATCGGCATTGCTCGCCTTCACGCAGGATTCCAGGTGCGCGAACTGCGCGATCGGCCCGCAGCCGAGCACACCGACACGAAGACGACGGTCTTTCTTGCGGATCATCGTCTTATGCCCCGTAGCCGCGCATGGTCTGGCGGTTGGTCTTGACCGCGCCGGCAGGATCAGCGGCGGCGGTCTCGGACTCTTCCTCCAGCACCAGCCAGCCGTTGAAATTGGGCGCGGCGCTCGCGATCTCGATCACCTTGGCCGTGTCGCAGACGCCTTTGCCGAGCATGGCCCAGCTGCCCTTCGCATCGACGTCCTTCAGATGCACGTAGCGGATGCGGTCGCGATAGGCGGTCAGCGTGTCGGCCATGTCCTTGTGACCGCGCAAAATGTGGCCGGTGTCCGGCACCCAGCCGACCAGCGAAGCGTCGAGCAGGGAGAAGATGCGGTCATAGTCGGCGCGGTCGAAGAGCAGCGTGTCGTGGTGCGAGCTCGGATGCACCGCGACCTGCACGCCGGCTTTACGGCCAAGCTCGCCGGCCTTGTTGTAGACGTCCGCGGCGATCGCGAACTTGTCGTCGCGCGGCCCGTCGGAAACGACGGTCGCCGAGCCCATCGACACCAGCGCGCCCGGAAAGGCGGCGGCGAAGTCGATCCAACGCTTGGCGGCCTCGAGGTCTTCGCCGATCTTGTCCTTCAGCGTGAAGCCGCTCTTCGAGCCGAAGGCGAAGGAGACCAGCGTCAGGCCGCGTGACTTCAGCGCCGCGGCGAATTCGGCCGGCTTGCCGGCATAGCGGCCGATCATCGTGTCGGTGATCTCGATGCCGGCATAGCCGCCATCGGCGATAGCCTTGATGAGATCGTCGGGGCCGCCGGTGAACCGGTCTCCCAGCATTTCCCAGGTGAAGGTCTGGCAGCCGACTTTGAGGTCTTTCACGTTCATCCTTTCATTCCTTGGTTCTCCGCGGAACATCTATTTGACCGAGCCCGCGGTCATGCCGGCGAGGAAGAACCTCTGGGCGATGAGGTAGATCAGCAAGAGCGGCAGCGAGCCGAGCACGCTCATCGCCATCATCTGGTTCCATTCGAAGGCGTGCTGCCCCATCAAGAGCTGGATGCCGATCGGGACGGTGCGCATGGACGTCGACTTCGTCAGCGTCAGTGCGAAGAGAAACTCGTTCCAGCACAACAGGAATGTGTAGACCGACGTCGCCACGATACCAGGCAGTGAGATCGGCACGATTACCCGCCAGAGCGCCGTCCAGCTGCTGCCGCCGTCGACAGCCACCGCTTCATCGAGATCGCGGGGCAAGGTGTTCAGATATCCCGTCATCAACAGGATTGCGTAGGGCAGGGTGAACACCAGGTAGGTCAGGATCAGCGCGACATAGGTGTCGAAGATGCCATAGGAGACGACAAGCCCGAAGAAGGGGATCAGAAGCGTGATCGGCGGGATCGTCTGCGTGCTGATGATGAGCGTGTTGAGGCTGCCCTTGCCGCGGAAATTGAAGCGGCTGAACCCATAGGCCGCCAGCAAGGCGATCAGCACCGTCAGCACGGTCACCGCTCCGGCGACGAAGTAGCTGTTGAAGAAGAAGCGCAGCTTCACCGGGTCGCCAAGGATGGCTTCATACGCTTCCAGCGTGAAGGCCTTCGGCAGGATGGTCGGCGGCAAGGCGAAGATTTCGGTATTCGATTTGAACGAGCTGCTGAGCATCCAGTAGATCGGGAAGGCCGCGAAAAACAGCCCCGCCGCAAGACCGACATGCAGCGCGACGGTGATCAGCCTGTCTTTCGGTGTGTGTCTTTTCCTCATGGCGACTACCGGGCCTTTTGATAACGGATATAGAACAGCGTCAGGCCGAGAGAGATCAGCAGGATGACCACGGCGCTCGCCGACGCTTGGGACAGGTTGTAGCTCGAGAACGCCAGCTTGTAGGTGTAGGTGCTGAGCACCTCGGTCGAGTAGATCGGACCGCCGCCCGTCGTTATCCAGATCAACGGGAAGACCTGCATGGTCCAGATGAAGTCGAGCAGCGAGATGCTGATGATGATCGGCATCAGCTGCGGGATCGTGATGAAGATCAGCTTCTGATAGGCCTTCGCCCCGTCGATATCGGCGGCCTCGTAGAAATCCTTGGGAATGCCTTGCAGACCGGCGAGCAGGCTGACCATGAAAAGCGGATAACCCGCCCAGATGTTGGCGAAGGTGACGGCGTGCAGCGCGGTCTCGGGCGAGGAAAACCACTCGATCTTGGAACCGATGATGCCCAGCTGGATGAGAATGCTGTTCACGACACCGTTCGGCTCGAGCAGCAGACGCCAGATCACCGCGATGATCACCGCGGTGAACAGCCAGGGCAGTATGTAGAGCACGCGCAGGATATTGCGCAGCGTTGGATTGATGCGGTCGCTGTTCAGCATGAGCGCGAAGACCATGCCGATGGTCATGTGGAAAACGACGCTCATGCAGGTGAAGTAGAGCGTGTGCCACAGCGAAGCCCAGAACACCGGATCGTCGTAGATCGCCTGGTAGTGTTTCAGTCCGGCAAAGGAAGGGTCGCGACGCAGCACCGCGCTGTTCTGGAACGAGTAGGCGATCACCGTCACCATCGGCAGCAGCATCAGAAGGCCGATGATGATGAGCGAGGGCGACAGATAGAGATAGGGTGCGACCGCTCGTTTCAGCTTGTGGTGGGAGCGCTTTTGCCGGGTCATGTGCCAACCTTGGGATACGCCTTCAAGAGAAGGCGAGCCTCAAAAACAGGTCCATTCTCAAATTGCCGATCCGTTGTTGCCGGGTGGCCTGCCCGAAGTCAGGCCACCCGGCCGAAGATAGCAAAGGGGGAACAGGCCGATCAGAATTTCGCCATCCAGCCCTTTTGAGCGTTGGCCGCGGCTTGTTCCGGAGACTGCTCGCCGGCGAGCATCTTCTGGGCTTGCACGTCGAACTGGGTCATCAGGTCTTCAGCCACCGGCAGGCCCGTGAACTCGTTGGCGAGATAGCCGGTCTTGAAGATTTCGAACGCCTTGCCGAAAGCCTTGTCCGAGGTCACGAAATCGGGCTTGGCGTTGACGTTGCCCGGGAAGGCGTTGGCGAGCGACACCAGCTTGGCGTTGACCTTTTCGCTCATCAGATATTGGACGAGTTTCCAGGCCTCTTCCTGATGCTTCGAGCCGGCGGAGATGCCGATGCCCCAGGAGGCATAGGGAAGGCCACGCTTGCCGGTGTAACCCTCCACGACCGGGACCGGGATGAGGTCGAAGTTCAGCTTGGGATTGCGCTTGCGGATAAGGTTCACATGCGCGAGCGAGTCGATCATCATCCCGACGCGGTCGTTGACGAACTCCTCGACCTTCTCCTGTTCGGTCTTGGTGGCGATGCCGGGCGAGATGGCGCCGGCGTCGTTGAGCGATTTGACGAAGGCAAGCATATCGACGACCGGCTTGGCCTCGAGAGCCGGCTTGCCGTCGGCCATCATCGACTGACCCGAAGCCCAGACCCACGACATCATGTCGTTCTGGACGCCGGACGGCGTTTGCAGCGAGAGCGGCAGCACCCAGCCATACTGGTTCTTGTCGGGATGGGTCATCTTCTTGGCGGCTTCGAGAAACTCCGCGCGGGTAGACGGCAGCTTGGTCACGCCGGCCTGGGCGGCGAGGTCCAGATTCACGAAGACCGGATAGACGAACGAGGCGACCGGGAACATCACCGCCTTGCCGTCCACCTTGATGATATCGGCGACCTGGGCTTTGTCGAACTTGCTCGCATCCATCATCGGGTTCATGTCGGCGAGCGCATTCTGCGCGTTCAGATTGTTCACCCAGGCGCCGTCGAGACCGACGACGTCGCTGAGCGTTCCGGTTGCGGCGCCCACCGAGATCTGGTCTCGCGTGGTCGCATAGGGGCCGCTGACCAGCGTCACCTTGATGCCGGGATTCGCGGCCTCGAAATCATCCATGATTTTGCGCAAGGAGCCTGCGGGCAGCTCTGGCTCCCACCATTGGGTGAATTCCAGCGTCGTGTCCGCCATGGCGCCGGTTGCGCCAAGCAACCATGCGGCCGCGGCCATTTTCAGCATCGCGGGTCTTATACGAAACGTCATTTTCTCCTCCTTCTTAGTGATCGGCCGCACAATGCGGACGATCGTCTGGTTTATTCAGAAGCCTTCTTTCGCAGGCGCCTCGCTCCCGCCTGCGGGCCTTGCCGCAAATCTTCAGATCGCCAGATGCGTCTCGGGATCGAAGAAATGGAGCTTGGTATCATCCAGGGCCAGCCGGATTTCCGAGCCGGAGCGGACTTCGCTGACCGGTTCGAATTTCGCCACCGCGTTCGACGCCAGACCGAAATCCTCGACCGCGTCCGGGTCGCCGGAGTCCACCCGGACCGCGTCGATGTTGAGATGGACGATATGTTCGGACCCGAGCTCTTCGATCGAGGTCACCTTTGCCGGTATCGTCTGATACTTGCGGCCGGATTCGAGGCTGCTGTCATAGAGATCCTCGGGCCGGATCCCGAACACGACCTTGCGCCCCGCATACGATTTCAAGCTTGGCCTGCGCGCGAAGGCCGCATCCTGCAGCCGTATGGCGAAGGCGCCGGACATCAGCTCGCTGCCCGTCAGCGTTGCCTCGAAAAGGTTCATCGAAGGAGAGCCGATGAAGCCGGCGACGAAAGCGTTCACCGGTGATTCATAGAGCCTCTTGGGTGTGTCGACCTGCTGCAGCACGCCGCCCTTCAACACCGCGACCCTGTCGCCCATCGTCATCGCTTCGATCTGGTCGTGGGTCACGTATATGGTCGTCACGCCGAGTTGCTTTTGCAGGCTGGTGATTTCGGCGCGCATTTGCACACGCAGTTTCGCATCCAGATTGGAGAGGGGTTCGTCCATGAGAAAGGCGGCCGGCTCGCGCACCATGGCGCGGCCCATGGCAACCCTTTGACGCTGCCCGCCCGACAGGTTCGCGGGTTTGCTGTCCAGCAGCGACGTCAGCTGAAGGGTCTTGGCGATCTCGTCCACGCGCTTCTTGCGCTCGGCCTTCGGCTTGCCTGCCAGCCGCATCGAAAAGGCGATGTTTTCGAACACCGTCATATGCGGGTAGAGCGCGTAGCTCTGGAACACCATCGCGATGTCGCGGTCCTTGGGCGGCATGTCGACGACGTCGACGCCGCCGATCCGAAGGCTGCCGCTGGTGACGTCCTCCAATCCCGCGATCATTCGCAGCGCTGTGGATTTGCCGCAGCCGGACGGCCCGACGAGAATCAGGAACTCGCCGTCCTCGACCGACAGGTTCAGTTGGTCGATCGCGTGAAAATTGTTTCCGTAGGTCTTGCAGATATTCTCAAGAACGACTTCTGCCATCTTCCTCCCTCCACAAGTCTAAGCCGCTGATTTTGTAATTATTCTCAGCCTGTATTTGCTTGCGAAATGTTTCCTCGGATCGTTCCGTTCTATGTTCCGGTATCGAGTTGCGCATGGTTCAGCCCGGCTGCCGATGGAGCGTTCGCCGATGCCAGGAGTTGCCTGACCTGATCGTCGGTCGGAAGCGCCTCGCGCCCGCCATGCCCCGTTACCGACAGGGCTGCGGCCGCGGCCGCGAATGCGACCCGGCCAGCGGTGTCGCCGCCGCGCGTCAATGCATGGGCATAGGCGCCATGAAAGCAGTCGCCTGCGCCGGTCGAGTCGACGACGGCAACCCGGTGAGGAGGCAGGTGCCAGAGACCCCTCTCGTCGCGCCCGCGATAGTAGACGCCCCTGTCGCCATCGGTCAGAACCACGGCCGACCGCGACGGCGACCACAAAGCCTCGAGCATCTCGGCGGGCGAGCGGCGGCCCGTGGCGGTGCGTGCGAAGCCGAGCGGAAGAATGAGATGGTCGCAGAGCGCCGTCAGCCTGTCGGTCGCTGGCCCGCCGCTCCATTCGATATCGCCGAGGATCGCGAGGCCGAGATCGCGAGCCCGAGCCACGACATCCAGCGACCGGATCGCATAGCCGTCGACGATCAGCATGGTCGCGCGGCTGAGGACCTCGTCCGGAAAGTCCGGCGCGGTGCCCAGCATCGCTTCGTCGTCATAGGCGATGAATCGGTCCCCGTCGGAGCCGACGGTGATACGCGAGCGTACAGGGCGCGCATCCGGGTGGCGCGGCGCGAATGCGGTTTCGACACCGCTCTCAATGAGATCGCACAGCACGGCGTCGTCCGCGGCATTGCTCAGCCAGCCGATGAATCCGGCGTTTCCGCCGAGCCGCGCGACGGCGGCAAGGGCCGTCGCGACATTTCCACCGAAAGCGCGCGTGCTTTGCAGAACCTTCCCCTTGCCCGCCGACAACGGCTGATCGACATAGGCGATGTCGTCGATCGCAATGGCGCCGAAGCCGAGGATTGAGGGGACGGTGGGCATTGTTCAGGCACCCGCCTTCGCCAGAGCGTCTTGTGCCGAAAGGCCGTCATGGATGACGCCCCGGAAGGCAAGAGCTGCTTTCTGCGGATCGCCATGTCCCCAGAGATTGCGGCCCACCACGGCGCCGCGCGCGCCGGCACGGATGGCGTCCGCCGTCTGCTGAAGCGCGCCGAGCAGCGTATCGGTCTTCGGCCCGCCAGCGATCACGACCGGCACCGGGCAGGTCCGAACGGTCTCCCGGAACGATTCGAAGTCGCCGGTGTAGCCGATCTTGATCACGTCGACGCCGGACTCGTAGCCGATGCGCGCCGCATAGGCGATCTCGTCGGGGGTGAAGACGATCTTCGCCCCGTCGGTGAAATCGCGCGGATAGATATGCGCCACCACCGGCATGCCGTAGCGCGCCGCCGCATTCACCGAGTCGGTCAGCCAGCGTATGTATTTGCCCTCGGTCGCGCCGCGCACCGGAATGGCCACGGCCAACGCATCAGCGCCTGCCCGCACCGCATCCTCGGGCGTTGCAATCAGCTCGCTGATGCGATCGTCCGGGGTGAAGCAGCCCGCCTGGATCACCAGGGAAGCCTTGCCCGCATATTGCGGCCACAGATGGCGCGCGGTGCCGGGCTGGATGCTGACATAGTCGGGTTTGCCCGCCATGACGCGTGCGAGCGCACCCGGCAGGTCGGCAAGGCCGCCTTTTCGCACGTCGCCATAGCCGACGAAGTGGTCGACCGCACCGCCAAAAAGATTCCCCGATGGATGCGAGAAGAGGCGCGCAAGACGCACCTTGGTTCCAAGGCTCATGAGTGGAGAATTCCTCAATCGTTTGTTTTCAAAATTCCGGTGCACGGCGTTTTCATATGCTCTATAAAAATTTTACGCGCGTCAAGAATTAAAATGTTGTATAGCGGCTTTTGACTGTGCTCCGTTGCAGGCGAAAGGGTGCAGCCAGGCCATGGCCGCGTTGGGAGGTACGATCTGAAATGCAAGGAAAATCAAAGACAAAGCTCGGCATCGGCGTCATCGGATGCGGCAACATCTCGATGACCTATCTGCGCAATGCGAGCCTGTTCGGCGGGGTCGAATTGCGCGCCTGTGCCGACATTTCGGCCGATATGGCCGCGCTCCGTGCCAGGGAATATGGCATCCGCGCACTCGGCGTCGACACGCTTCTGGCCGACCCCGACATCGACCTTGTCCTCAATTTGACGATACCGGCGGCGCATTTCGACATTTCGCTTTCGGCGCTCTCGGCCGGAAAACACGTTTTCACCGAAAAGCCGCTGGCGACGTCCGCCGCCGATGGCCGCCGGCTGGTTGCCGAGGCGGCAACACGCGGTGTTCTGCTCGGCTCGGCGCCCGACACCTTCCTCGGTGCTGCCGGACGTAGGGCGCGCCGGCTGATGGACGAGGGCGCGATCGGCCGCGCCGTCACCGGCACCGCCTTCATGATGGGGCGCGGCATGGAGCACTGGCATCCCAATCCGCAATTCTACTACCAGCCGGGCGGCGGCCCGGTCTTCGACATGGGTCCTTACTACCTGACTATGCTGGTCAACCTGCTCGGCCCGATCGCACGCGTCATGGCGATGGCGACGCGCGGCCAGGAGGAACGTCTGGTCACCGCCGACGGTCCTTACAAGAACACCACCTTCAAGGTCGGCACACCGACCAACATCCTGTCGCTGCTCGAGTTCCGCTCCGGCGCCACCGTCACCTTCGGCGCCTCCTGGGACGTCTTCAAGCACTCCAACCATCCGATCGAACTGCATGGCACCGAGGGCTCGCTGAGGCTGCCCGATCCCGACACCTTCGGTGGCACCGTCTCGCTCTCGGCGCGCGGCGCCGACTGGAAAGATCTCGAGAGTGAGCGCGAGCTCTACGGTGCGCGCAACTGGCCATACGCCGCGCCTGACCGCGCCAACTACCGCATGCTCGGCGTCGCCGACCTGGCGCGAGCTCTGGCGGAGGGCAGGAGGCCGCGCGCGTCCGGCGATCTGGCGCTGCATGTGCTGGAGATCATGGAGGCGATCCTGGCCTCGGGCGAAAGCCGTGGCTCAGTCGCCGTCAACGGCACGGTCGACCAGCCGCCGCTGCTCGGCGAGGACGAGGCGGCGAGCCTGCTGGCCTGACAGGAGGTCCGTCGATGACGACATCGCCGCTGACGGCAGCACCGAACCTGTCCGCGCTCGACCCGCAAGCGCTACATGTTCTCGATCTCGGCCGCCGGGCGAACGGGCCGCCCTTCGAGACCGGCACGCCGGAACAGGCGCGCCGTGCCTATGTGAACGGTCTTCCCGATCTACAAGGCGACCGCGAGCCGGTAGGGTCGGTCACCGAGCGCACAATCGCCGGACCGGGCGACGCGCTGAGGCTGAGGATCTATCGCGGGCAGGGCGCGCCTGATGCGGATGCTCCGGCGCTGCTCTATCTGCATGGCGGCGGCTGGGTGATCGGCAATCTCGAATCGCATGACGAGATCTGTCGCTGGTTCGCCAACATCGCGGCTTGCGTTGTCGTGTCGCCCGATTACCGGCTGGCACCCGAGCACAAGTTTCCAGCGGCGGTGGAAGACTGCCGCGCCGTGTTGTCCTTCATGCAGGATCATGCCGCCGATCTCGGCATCAACGCGAAACGCGTCGCCGTTGCAGGCGACAGCGCCGGCGGCAATCTGGCCACTGTGCTCAGCCTCGTTGCGCGCGAGGACAAACATCCGCTGACGGCGCAACTGCTGCTCTACCCCAACACCGATGCCGCACAGACGGCGGACAGCTATCGTCGCTTCGCCGTAGGTTTTGGACTGACCGCCATGACCATGGCCTGGTTCCGCGACCACTATGTCCGCGACGCCGCCGACGTCGGCGATTGGCGCGTCTCGCCGCTCAAAGCCGAAAGCCTTGTGGGAGTGGCGCCGGCCTTCGTCGCCATCGCCGGCCACGACATCCTCACCGATGAAGGCGAGGCCTATGCCAAGCGTCTCCTGAACGCCGGTGTGCCGGTCGTGCTCGAGCGCTGGCCGGGCCAGATCCACGGCTTCGTTTCGATGGGCCGCCACGGGCGGGCATCACGACAGGCGGTCGAGGCGGCGGTTGCCGCCTGGCGTGGCTTCGATCGCGCTTTCGCCAAAGATCAGGCCGACTGACGCATCACCAGCGTCGCGTCGAGTTTGACCTTGGGCGCGACCGCCGTCCCGTCTTCGTTGAGCAGGGCAAGCAGTGTCTCGACGCTGCGTCCGGCCATCGCGGCGAAATCCTGCGCCATGGTGGTGAGGCCGGGGCAAGCGTAGCGGCTCAGCGGATGGTCGTCATGCGCGGCGACGCGCAGGTCGCAATCCGCCTTGCGGCCGACCTTGAGCCCTCGGGCGAAGGCGGCCGCCATCAGGCCGAAGGCCAGGCGATCATTGTTGCACAGGATGGTCTTGCCCGGCAGGGCGCCATTGCCAAGCATCCTTTCGGTCTGCTCGTAGCCGATCCGCTCGAAATCCCAAGTGTAGTCCTTGGTGTTGCCGATCACGATGGGCTCATGCCCGAGCCGTTTCATCGAGGCGACATAGCTCGCCAGCCGTTCGGGCGAGTTGTGGTTGACGTGCGGGATGTCGAAATAAACCGGCGCGTCGCCCGAGCGGCAGAGATAGTCGACGATGGTCGCGACGCTCTGCGTGTTGTTGTTGCCGACGAAGGGCGTGTGGCCTTCGAGGTAGGTGTCGAAATAGACGATCGGGATCGCCTGCGTCAGCTTTTCCAGCGTGCGATGGTCGGAACGCCGCCCGAGCGGCGCAACGAGCGCGCCCGAGACCTTCAGCGACAGGATGGTCCGCGTTGCCTCGACCTCGAGCTCGGTCGAGCCATGCGAGGAGATGACGATCGGCCAGTAGCCTTCGTCGCGCAGCCGGAGCTCGATGCGGCTGACCATCTCCGAATAGAACGGATCGGTCACAGTCGGCACGACAATGCCGATGCTGCGTGTGCGCTTGCGGTTGAGGTTACGCGCGAACAGGTTCGGCTGGTAGTCGGACGAGCGCAGCGCTTCCTCGATGCGCTTGCGCGTCGCCGGCTTGACGCTGGTCGGATCGTCGAAATATTTCGAAAGCGTAGGCCTGGAGACGCCGCAGGACCGGGCGAAATCCTCCATCGTCTTGTGCGTCATCGCCATTCAAACCCTCGCAGCACGGACACGGCCTGATCCATGCGCTGTCCCGTGCTTTCCTTGCGGTGCGCCAGCGCGCGACTGCAAGTTGAAATTTTACAGGAAGCCATGTGAGTTATCAACGCGTCGACGAAAATTATTCCATGCGTAAATTTATTAATTAACGTGAAAATTCCAGGTGTTCAATCTTGAAGGGAATAGGCAGCGCGCGTGCCGGGGACATGGATGGAGAAGCTGGTCTGCACCGGCGAAATCCCGGTCGAGATCATGGTTGAACGCATCGGCCGGGCTTCCTCGAGCGCCTTCGCGTGCGGAACGCACAGGGAAAGCTTGCCAGTTCTCTAAGTAAATCATCCAGGAGCGAGCGTCCTCTCAATCCGCCTACTCCACCGTGACCGACTTCGCGAGGTTGCGCGGCTGGTCGACGTCGGTGCCCATGAAGACGGCGGTGAAATAGGCCAGCATCTGGATCGGCAGGGCGTAGATGATCGGCGAGATGATTTCCGGCACCTCGGGCAGGATGATCGTCTCCATCGTCTTGATGCCGGCCTGGGCCGCGCCCTTGGCATC
>NZ_JBWGIO010000020.1:0-130993 GCF_057784215.1 Mesorhizobium sp. CNPSo 4661
CGTGCCGTCGAGCGGCTCTTCCCTCAGCCGGCGTTCGAGATTGATGAGCTTGCCTTCGGCGCGGCGGCGGCCAAGCTCACCCTTTTCGATGGTGGCAACGCCGGCGGAGTCGTAGCCGCGATATTCGAGCCGCTTCAACGCATCGACGATGAGCGGCGCGACCTGGCTTCGGCCAACGATTCCAACGATACCGCACATGGCGCGTGCCCCCGATTCCCAGCGGAAAATCCGGCGTTATCTAGGGACTGCCGGCCTGCCGCGAAAGTCACTTTGCGTTTCGTTCCGTGTCAGTGGAACGGTTCTTTGCCAAGGCACAATGCCAGACTGCGCTTGCAATCCGGTTACCTGAACCGCTCGGGTTTTCAGGGCCCAGGTTTTCCACTCGTTCATATCTGATCGAGCAGCGACCGCCTCCCGAAGGAGGCGCTGAAGATCATTCCGCGGCCTTCTTCTTCGCCGCGGCGGCCGAGGCGAAGCGCTCGCGCAGCTCCTTGCCCTTGCCGGGGATCGTCTTCTGGCGGGCACGGCCGAAGGCCAGCGCGTCGTCGGGCACGCTCTCGGTGATCACGCTGCCGGAGGCGATATACCCGCCCTTGCCGATCGTGACCGGCGCCACCAGCGAGGAGTTCGAGCCGACAAAGGCCCCCTCGCCGATATCGGTGAAGAATTTCGAGTAGCCGTCATAATTGCAGGTGATGGTGCCGGCGCCGATATTGGCCGCGGCCCCGACCCGCGCATCGCCGATATAGGTCAGATGGTTGACCTTGGCGCCCTCCTCGATCGTCGCCTGCTTGACCTCGCAGAAATTGCCGACCTTTGCCTTGTTGCGAAGATCAGCGCCCGGCCTGAGCCGCGCGAAGGGCCCGACATCGCAATTGGACGCGATCGTCGCGCCCTCGATATGGCTGAAGGCGTGGATCTTGGCGGCCGAAGCGATCCTGACGCCCGGCCCGAACCAGACATTCGGCTCGACGATCGTGTCGGCGCCGATCTCGGTATCGTGCGAGAAATAGACGGTCTCGGGCGCGATCAGCGTCACGCCCGCAAGCATAGCCTCGCGCCGCCGGCGTGCCTGCCAGACCCGCTCCGCCTCGGCGAGTTCGGCCCGGTTGTTGATGCCGAGCGCGTTTTCGAAACTGGCTTCCGTCGCCACCACGCTGAGGCCTTGCGCGCCGGCGATCTCGACGATGTCGGTCAGGTAGAACTCACCCTTGGCATTGTCGTTGCCGACTTTTTCGAGCAATTGCAGCGCCTGGTCGCCGGCAATGGCCATCATTCCCGCATTGCAGAAGGTGATCTTCTTCTCGTCCTCGCTGCAATCCTTCTCCTCGATGATGGCAAAGAGCTTTCCGCGTCTTTCGATCAGGCGCCCGTATCCGGTTGGGTTTGGAGTGCGAAAGCCGATGACGACGACGGCCGCGCCCTCTGCCAGCTTCTGCCGCGCGGCTGCCAGCGCTTGCGCATCGATCAGCGGTGTGTCGCCGAACATGACGAGAATATCGTCATAACCCTTTGATATCGCTTCGCGAGCGGCGAGCACCGCATGCGCGGTGCCGAGCCGCTTCTCCTGCACGAAAGTCTCCGCCTTCGGCGCGAATTTCTGCGCCGCCTTGCGCATCTCGTCGGCGCCGTGGCCGATCACCAGCGCCAGGCCGGTTGCACCGGCAGCCTCGGCGGCCTTCACCACGTGAGCCACCATTGGCAGGCCGGCAATGGCATGCAGCACCTTGGGCATGGCGCTTTTCATGCGCGTGCCTTCGCCGGCGGCGAGGATGACGGACAGGCAGGATCTCTGGCTCATATAAAGGCAACCATGTGAAAGGGCTTGAATCAACGCATGCTAGCAGCGGGGTGATGCTGCACCAATGCGGTTAAATTCCGGTGAGGTGGGAGAGCAGCTGACTCTTAATGAGCGGGTCCGCCATTCGATCTGGTGCTACGCGCCCGGCTCTACCCCAGCCGTCCCAGCACCGGAAAATTCTCCAGAAGCCAATAGGACGCGCTCTGCACGCCGCCGGTCAGGAAGAACACGCCGGCGACGACCAGCAGCGCGCCGATCGCTTTTTCGACACGACCGAGATGGACGCGGAATTTGCCGAGGAAGCGCATGAAGGCGCCGGAAAACAGCGCCGCGATCAGGAACGGAATGCCGAGGCCGAGCGAATAGGCGGCAAGCAGCAGCGCGCCCTCGCCCACCGTCTCGCGTCCGCCGGCCAAAGTCAGGATCGGTCCCAGCACCGGGCCGATGCAGGGCGTCCAGCCAAAGGCGAAGGCCAGCCCCATGACATAGGCGGCGACCATGCTGGCGGGCTTGCCCTGCGACTGGAAGCGCGCCTCGCGCGACAAGAGCGGAATGCGCAGGATGCCGAGGAAGTTGAGGCCCATGACGATGATCAGCGCGCCGGCGACCATCGCCAGCGGCTCCTGCCAGACCCTCAGCAGGTGGCCGATGGTCGAGGCGCCGGCGCCGAGCGCAACGAAGACGGTCGAGAAGCCGAGCACGAAAGCGAGCGAGGCATAAAGCAGCGCGCCGCGCGTGCCTTCCCGCGCCGTCACGCTTTGGTTGCCGCGGAAATCGTCGACCGAAACGCCGGCCATGTAGCAGAGATAGGGCGGCACCAGCGGCAGCACGCATGGCGACAGGAACGAGATCGCCCCTGCCCCGACCGCGCTGACATAGCCGATGTCCAATGCCATTTCGTCCGCCCTGCTTGTGCTGGCGACGATATAGCGACGCGGATGGCGCTTCGCCAATCACCATTGTGTGGCACGTCGCCGCTTCGCCAAGGAAGAAACAGCCGCGCCAACGCGTTGACATAGCCAGCGCGGAACTTCCGCGCGTGTTCTCAGGGAGATTGTCATGAAATCGATCGCACTCGGGTTTGCCGCACTTCTGCTCGGCACCGTCGCGTCCCATGCCGCCGAAGCGTGGAAGGAAGCCGAAGTCGGCGGCACCAAAATCTACACCGATGCCAAGGGCATGACGCTTTACACTTTCGACAAGGACGAAAAGGGCAAGTCCACCTGCTACGACAAATGCGCCGCCAACTGGCCGCCGCTGAAGGCCGAGGCCGGCGCCAAGGCAGACGATGAATGGACTGTTATCGACCGCACGGACGGCTCCAAGATGTGGGCCTATGACGGCAAACCGGTCTACACCTTCGTCAAGGACAAGAAGGCCGGTGACATGGCCGGAGAAGGCGTCGCCGGCGCCTGGCACGTCGTCAAGGCCGATTGAACCTGCCCTCGCCACCGCCCGGCTGGAGGGTGGCTGCCGGGTCTCTCTCGACTCGGCAGCCGGCAATCCCTTTCCGATCCGAGCCGCTTCGACGATCGTCTTGCGACAAGAGCGCACGACCGTATCTCATGTGATCGAGACGCGGACCTCGCCATCCCCAAAAAATGTGATCTTTGCCATACACTCTAAGAGTGTATCGCCGATCGCCGCTTCCCAAATTGCCCGCCTCCCCTTGACCGATTGCAAAAGCGCGGCCATGTGAGCGACGAAAAGAGTGGGATTTCGTCGCGCGTCGCGGAGTTCTTCCGCCACCTCACAGCTGATTAAGAGACCTCATGGACGTCGTCGTCGTCGAATCGCCGGCCAAGGCGAAGACAATCAACAAATATCTCGGCAAGAACTATAAGGTTCTGGCCTCGTTCGGCCATGTCCGCGATCTGCCGGCCAAGGACGGCTCGGTGCGCCCCGACGAGGACTTCGCCATGTCCTGGTCGGTCGACACCGCGTCGGGCAAGCGCCTGGCCGACATCGCCAAGGCGGTCAAGGATGCCGACGGCCTGATCCTCGCCACCGACCCCGATCGCGAGGGCGAGGCGATTTCCTGGCACGTGCTCGAAGTCCTGAAGCAGAAGCGCGCGCTGAAGGACAAGCCGGTCAGCCGCGTTGTCTTCAACGCCATCACCAAGGCTTCGGTGCTGGATGCGATGGCCAATCCCCGCCAGATCGACGCGCCGCTGGTCGACGCCTATCTCGCCCGCCGTGCGCTCGACTATCTCGTCGGCTTCACGCTGTCGCCGGTGCTGTGGCGCAAGCTGCCGGGCGCCCGTTCGGCCGGCCGCGTGCAGTCGGTGGCGCTGCGCCTGGTCAGCGACCGCGAATCCGAGATCGAGCGCTTCATCCGCGAGGAATACTGGCAGATCGCCGCCATCCTCAACACGCCCCGCAACGACAGTTTCGAGGCGCGGCTGACCGCCTTCGCCGGCAAGAAGCTGCAGAAGCTCGACATCGCCAACAAGGCGCAGGCCGACGACATCAAGGCCATGCTCGAAGGCGCGACCTTCAAGGCTTTGTCAGTCGAGGCCAAGCCGACAAAACGCAATCCCGGCCCGCCCTTCACCACCTCGACGCTGCAGCAGGCAGCATCGTCTGGGCTCGGCTTCTCGGCCACCCGCACCATGCAGGTGGCGCAGAAACTCTATGAAGGCATGGATGTCGGCGGCGAGACCGCCGGCCTCATCACCTATATGCGTACCGACGGCGTGCAGATGGCGCCGGAGGCGATCGAGGCCGCCCGCGACGCCATCGTCAGCGAGTTCGGCGCGAAATACCTGCCGGAAAAGCCGCGTTTCTACACCACCAAGGCCAAGAACGCCCAGGAAGCGCACGAGGCGATCCGCCCGACCGATTTCAAGCGCACCCCGACTTCCGTTCGGCAATATCTCGATGCCGACCAGGCGCGCCTCTACGAGCTGATCTGGAAGCGCGCCATCGCCAGCCAGATGCAGCCGGCCGAGATCGAACGCACCACGGTCGAGATCGAGGCGGTCAACGGCGCCCGCACCGCGGAGCTGCGCGCGATCGGCTCGGTCATCCGTTTCGACGGCTTCATTGCCGCCTATACCGACCAGAAGGACGAGGACGCGGAGGACGAGGAGAGCCGCCGTCTGCCCGAGATCCGTTCCGGCGAGCAACTTGCCCGCCAGGCGATCAACGCCACCCAGCACACGACCGAGCCGCCGCCGCGCTATTCCGAGGCGTCGCTGATCAAGAAGCTGGAAGAACTGGGCATCGGCCGGCCGTCGACCTACACCGCGATCCTGAAGACGCTCGAGGACCGCGACTACGTCACCATCGACCGGCGCCGGCTGGTGCCGCAGGCCAAGGGCCGGCTGCTCTCGGCCTTCCTCGAAAGCTTCTTCGAGCGCTACGTCGAGTATGACTTCACCGCCTCGCTCGAGGAGAAGCTCGACGAGATTTCCGACGGCAAGCTCGCCTGGAAGGACGTTCTGCGCGACTTCTGGAAGGATTTCTCCGGCGCCGTCGACGACATCAAGGAACTGCGTGTCACCGACGTGCTCGACGCGCTCAATGAGGAACTTGCGCCGCTTGTCTTCCCGGAACGCGAGGACGGCTCCAACCCGCGCATCTGCCCGAAATGCGGCTCGGGAAACCTCTCGCTGAAGCTCGGCAAGTTCGGCGCCTTCGTCGGTTGCTCGAACTATCCGGAATGCTCCTACACCCGCCAGCTCGGCGACGCCGCCAACCCCAATGGTGAGAACGGCAATGGCGACGACGGCGTCAAGCTGCTCGGCAAGGACCCCTACACCGCCGAGGAAATCACGCTGAGGAGCGGCCGTTTCGGCCCCTATATCCAGCGCGGCGAAGGCAAGGAGGCCAAGCGCTCGAGCCTGCCCAAGGGCTGGACGCCGGAGTCGATCGACCACGAGAAGGCGCTGGCGCTGCTGGCCCTGCCGCGCGATGTGGGAAAACACCCCGAAACCGGCAAGATGATCTCGGCCGGCCTCGGACGCTACGGGCCGTTCGTGCTGCATGACGGCACCTATGCCAATCTGGAAAGCATCGAGGACGTGTTCTCGATCGGCTTGAACCGCGCTGTCTCGGTGATTGCCGAGAAGCAGCAGAAGGGCAAGGGCGGCCGCAACGGCGCCACGCCCGCGGCGCTCAAGGACCTTGGCGACCATCCCGATGGCGGCGGCAAGATCGTCGTGCGCGACGGCAAATACGGTCCCTATGTCAATTACGGCAAGGTCAATGCGACGCTGCCCAAGGGCAAGGACCCGCAATCGGTGACGATGGAAGAAGCGCTCGCTCTGATTGCCGAGAAGGAAGCCAAGGGCGGAGGCGGCAAGAAGCCCTTCCGTCGGGGCGCGAAGAAGGGGTAGCGGGACGTGGCGCGCAGGATCTCCGGAAGAAGCCACGGCGATCCGCGCAACGCCGACACGAGGGCCAAGGTGGTCAAGGACGATTACCGGCCCTCGCGCGACGAGTTGCTGCGCTACATCGCCGAAAATCCCGACCGGTCCGGCAAGCGCGAGATCGCCAAGGCCTTCGCCCTTCGCGGCGACGACCGCATCTGGCTCAAGGATATGCTGCGCGACCTTCAGGACGAGGGCCTGTTGACGAAGGAGCGCAAGCGGCTCTCCCGTGTGGGCGCCGTGCCTCACGTCGCGGTGCTCGATATTTTCGGCCGTGACGACGACGGCGTGCTGCTGGCGCAT
The DNA here is from genome assembly GCF_057784215.1 of Mesorhizobium sp. CNPSo 4661. NCBI lineage: Bacteria > Pseudomonadati > Pseudomonadota > Alphaproteobacteria > Hyphomicrobiales > Phyllobacteriaceae > Mesorhizobium > Mesorhizobium sp. CNPSo 4661. Next base: position 6,478 of record NZ_JBWGIO010000020.1, read on the forward strand.
CCGAACGAATACACCGGCAACGGCTCGCCGCCCGTCATCGCCATCCGCATTTCGCGCGGCGCCAGCGGCCCGGTGCCCGGCATCGGCGACCGCGTTTTAGCCAAGACCTTCCCGACCGACGATCCGTCGGGCCCCGCCTATACCGGCCGGGTGATGAAGATCTTCGAGAAGCGCAGCGACGCGGTGCTCGGTGTCTTCCGCGTGCTGAAGGACGGCACGTTCCGCATCGAGCCCGTCGAACGGCGGCAGCCGGAACTGATCGTCGACAAGGAATTCCAGAACGGCGCCAAGAACGGCGATCTCGTCGAGGTCGAGCCGGCGCGGGCATCCCGTTACGGACTGCCCAGGGCAAAGGTGCTGGCGGTGCTGGGATCGCTGAGCAGCGAGAAGGCGGTCTCGATGATCGCCATCCACGCCCACGACATTCCCCATGTCTTTCCGGCGGACGTGATCGCCGAGGCCGAAGCGGTGAAGCCGGCGACGCTCGATCACCGCGAGGATTGGCGCGATCTGCCGCTGGTGACCATCGATCCGGCCGACGCGAAGGACCATGACGACGCCGTCTTCGCCGCGCCCGATGCGGACGAGAAGAATCCCGGAGGCGTCGTCGTCACCGTGGCGATCGCCGATGTCGCCGCCTATGTCCGCTATGGTACCGCGCTCGACCGCGAGGCGCTGAAGCGCGGCAATTCGGTCTATTTTCCGGACCGCGTCGTGCCGATGCTTCCCGAACGCATCTCCAACAACCTCTGCTCGCTGCGCGAGGGCGAGGACCGGCCGGCCATCGCCGTGCGCATGACCTTCTCCTCGGAAGGCCGCAAGCTCAGGCATTCCTTCCACCGCGCGATGATGAAGTCGGCCGCCAAGCTTGCCTACCCGCAGGCGCAAGCCGCGATCGACGGCGTGCCTGACGACAAGACGAAGCCGATCCTCGATAGCGTCCTGAAGCCGCTTTGGGATGCCTATTCGGTGCTCAGGCGCGGCCGCGACTCCCGCCAGCCACTGGAGCTCGACCTGCCGGAGCGCAAGATCCTGCTGAAATCCGACGGCACGGTCGACCGCGTCACCGTGCCGGAGCGACTCGATGCGCATAAGCTCATCGAGGAGTTCATGATCCAGGCCAATGTCGCGGCCGCCGAGACATTGGAGGGCAGGAAAGAACCCCTCGTCTACCGCATCCACGACGCGCCGTCGCTGGCCAAGCAGGAATCGCTGCGCGAGTTCCTGCAGACGCTCAGCCTGTCGCTGGCGCGCGGCGCGCAGATGCGGCCCAGCCAATTCAACGGCATTCTGGAGCGGGTGCGCGGCGCCGACAACGAGGCGCTTGTCAACGAAGTGGTGCTGCGCTCGCAGAGCCAGGCCGAGTACTCCCCGAAGAACATCGGCCATTTCGGCCTCAACCTCAGGCGCTACGCGCATTTCACCTCGCCAATCCGCCGCTATGCCGATCTGATCGTGCACCGCGGGCTGATCGCCGCACTTGGTCTGGGTCCCGGTGGCTTGACGCAGCAGGAGGCGGACAGGCTGGAAGAGGTCGCCGCGCTGATCTCGGCCACGGAACGCCGCGCCATGGCCGCCGAGCGCGACACGGTCGACCGGCTGATCGCCGCCTATCTGGCCGAGCGCGTCAACGACACGTTCGACGCGCGCATCTCCGGCGTCACCAAGGCGGGGCTCTTTGTCCAATTGCCGCAGTACGGCGCCGATGGCTTTATTCCGGTGTCAAGTTTGGGCGGCGACTACTATATCTACGACGAAACCGCCCGATCGCTGTTCGGGGAACGCACCGGCAAAGGCTATCAGCTTGCCGACCGCGTCGAAGTCCGGCTGGTCGAGGTCGCGCCAATGGCCGGCGCGATGCGTTTCGAGATGCTGACCGACCCGAAGCCACTGCCCGGCTCGAAGCGGTCGTTCCACAAGGCCAAGGGCCGCGCCCGTGCGTCGCAATCACGCACCGGTCCGCGCGGCAGGAGAAGATGATGCCAGGCGATATGCGCGTGGAAGAACAGGTTTTCGGCGGCGAGCATCACTCCGGCCGCGTCGCGCGCCCGCTATGGACGGCGATCAAGCGCGGCTTGCTCGGCCGCTGCCCGCATTGCGGCAAAGGGAAGCTGTTCAGCGCCTTCGTGAAGCCCGTGGACAAGTGCGAGGTCTGCGGCGAGGAACTGCACCACCATCGCGCCGACGACCTGCCTGCCTATCTGGTCATCGTCATTGTCGGCCATATCGTGGTTGGCTCGTTCATGGCCGTGGAGGCCGCCACCACGCTGTCGACTTGGCAGCACGCGCTGATCTGGGTGCCGCTGACCATCATTCTCGCTCTCGTGCTGCTGCAGCCGGTCAAGGGCGCCGTCATCGGCCTGCAATGGGCGCTGTATATGCACGGCTTCGGCGACGAGAAGGACGAATTCGAGAGCCATTGATAAGCCAGGTCTCGCCGCTGCCCGGCCCTGGTGCAAAGGCAGCGACGAGCAAGCCACTTTCGCATCCGGGAAGTTTCCGCTAGGTCGAGCGCATGGAACGAATGACCAAGGCGGATGTCGACAAGCTCGATAAGGGCCTGGCCGTGCGCAGCGGCCGGGCGCTGCGTCCGCGCGATGCCGCGACCCTCATTCTCCTCGACCGCAAGGGCAAGGACGTTCTGGTGCTGATGGGCCGGCGCCACGCCCGCCATGCCTTCATGCCCGGGAAATTCGTCTTCCCCGGCGGCCGCACCGACCCGGCGGACAGCCGCATTTACGTCGGCGCCCCCCTGCCCGGCGAAGAAGAGAAAAAGCTGCTCGCGGGTCCTGGCCGCGCGAGCGCGGCGCGGGCGCGGGCAATCGCCCTGTCGGCGATTCGCGAGACCTATGAGGAAGCCGGCCTGCTGATCGGCCGCAAGGGCGCCTTCTCCACCGTAAAGCGCGACTGGCAGGGTTTCGCCGAACATGGCGTGGTCCCGTCGCTGGACGTGCTTCGCTTCATCGCCCGCGCCATCACCCCGCCCAACCGCGTGCGCCGTTTCGATACGCGTTTCTTCAGCGCATGGCGCCACGACGTTGCCGTGGAGTTGCCCGGCGGCGGTCCGACCAACGAGTTGGAGGAACTCGTCTGGCTGCCGCTCGCCGATGCCCGCAAGGCCGACATCCCCGACATTACCGGCATGATCCTGGAAGAACTGCAAAGTCGGCTTGCCGACGATCCCTTGCTGCGGCCGGGGGGCGCCGTGCCGTTCTTCCGGCTCGTCCGCAACCGCTTTGTCCGCGAAGTCCTTTAGAAGCAGAGCATTTTGATCCCATGACGGTCGATACCCAACAACAGGGCGACGAACGCGTACACTGGCTGCCGATGATCGCGGCGATCTCCTCGATCAGCGTCGTCGGCATCGCCATCGGCCTCGGCATGCCACTGCTCAGTGTCATCCTGGAGACACGCGGCCACTCGGCCTCGATGATCGGCCTCAACACGGCGGTTGCTGGCCTGGCCTCGATCGCCGGTGCGCCGCTCGCCACGCCTTTAGCCATGCGGCTCGGCGTCGCCTGGACCATGCTGTCGATGATTGCCATCGGCGCGCTGGCCTTTGTCGGCTTCCACTTCGCGCCAGATTTCTGGATGTGGTTTCCGCTCCGCGTCGTGCTGCACATTTCGCTCACGGTGCTGTTCATCCTGTCGGAGTTCTGGATCAGCACCTCCGCGCCGCCGCACCGGCGCGGCCTCGTGCTCGGCATATACGCCACGGTGCTGTCGCTCGGCTTTGCCGCCGGGCCGTGGCTGTTCGCTCATCTCGGAAGCTCGGGGTTCAGACCCTTTGGCGTCATCATCGCCCTGGTGACGCTGGCCGCGATTCCCGTGCTGGCGGCACGCAAGGAGAGTCCGACCATCGTCGCCGACAGCGAGACCAGCCACTTCCTGCGCTACATCTGGCTGGTGCCGACCGCCACTTTCGCCGTGCTGGTCTTCGGCGCGGTCGAGACCGGCGGCTTCGCGCTCTTCCCGGTCTATGGCAACCGCATCGGTTATTCAGAAGCCGACGCGGCGCTGCTTTTGACCATGATCGGTCTCGGCAATGTGCTGCTGCAGATCCCGATCGGCATGATCAGCGACCGCATTTCAGACCGGCGCTACCTGCTCCTGATCTGCGCCACGGTAGGGCTGATCGGAACCGCCTTCATGCCGTTCTTCGCCCAGAACTGGCATCTGATGGCGGCGCTTCTGTTCGTTTGGGGCGGCGTCGTGGCGGCCATGTACACGATCGGCCTTGCCCATCTCGGCTCGCAGCTTTCCGGCCATGAGCTTGCCTCCGCCAACGCGGCCTTCGTGCTTTGCTATGGCGTCGGCATGGTGCTGGGTCCGCAGGCGATCGGCATCGGCATGGATGCGTTCGGCCCCTCGGGCTTCGGCTGGTCGCTGGCGATCTTCTTCGCCGCCTACATGCTTCTGGTCCTGGTCAGGCTGGTGCGCAAGATTCTGTAGAAGAACGTAGCCGAAGCTTCGGGCATCCTGACATCACCATGTCAGCAGCACCCCTGCTATACCCTGTCTCCAACGCGAGGTAGGAGAATTGCTATGATCGACAGCGGCTTTGAAACCAGATCCCTCAGGATGGAATTGCTTCTGCTCGTCACATTCCAGGCGCCGGCCGCCGATGTCGAGCGCATCATGGAGGCAGTGGTGGCGATCACGCCGCTGCGCATGGGCAAATATGACAGCAACGCCTATCAGTCGGCGCAAGGCGTCGAGCGCTATCGGCCGCTCGAAGGCGCCGCCGCTGGCGCCGAGACGGAATTGCGCCGGCGGCCCGGCACCGTCGAAGTGTCGTTCGAGATCGCCGACGACCAGGCGCTCGCCGCTCGTGTCGTCGAGGCGATATTCCAGGCCCACTCCTATCAGGAGCCCGTCATCCGCATCCAACCGCTGCTCGCCAGCCGTTCCAAGGGTCTTGACGACCATGCCAATCCCAACCGCTGGTGGAACACCACGGGCGACTGGAAAAAAACCGCTCAGCGGATCGAGGAGAACGCCTGAAGCAGCGAAATCAGCCGTGCCGAGATGAGGCAAGGACGGCGCCCGGGCTTGACTTTCCGGGCGCGTTCTTTATGTGTCGCGCCAAGTTTCCCGCGTCCGGGTGTTTTCCCCGTGCTCCAGCGGCCAAAACTCCACGAACATTAACGGACGAAAATCATGGCCAAAGCCGCAAACATCAAGATCAAGCTTCTGTCGACCGCCGACACCGGGTTCTTCTACGTCACCAGCAAGAACAGCCGTACCAAGACGGACAAGCTCTCGTTCCGCAAGTACGATCCGGTTGCCAAGAAGCACGTCGAGTTCAAGGAAACCAAGATCAAGTAATCTGGTTATCCTGAGAAATCAAAACGCCGCCTTCCGGGCGGCGTTTTTGTTTTTGGAAAGACCCCAGGAAAAGTCGGACACGGCTTTCCGACAAGAGGAAGCCGCGCGGCTGTCCGCGCAAGCTTCCGATGTCGGTTTTGAGAAAAAGGGGGCCGGTCGGCGTTTGGCAGCGGTACGAGGAGGCCACTATGTGCCAGCGCCGGCCGGCCGACCCCACGGACCCAGGAGATGCGGCGGACCTGAGCATCATGGGGTATTTTCTGGATCGAGCCGGCTAGTCTACCCTCGTGCCGGCCTCGTCTTCGGTCTATGCATCGCAGATTTGCGCAAGACCTTATAAAAATCAATCATTTCTTAACCACCGCTCGCGAATCGCTTGGGTTAAGGTAAATTCGTAACCCTGTCGGGACGGCCGGGAATCAGCGCCTTTTGCAGGGCATGTCTCCGAAAGTGGGAACATGCGCAAAAGTTAAACCTAAAGCATAAACAGCAAATCTGAAAGATCGCGGCGGCGCGCCTCAGGCAGCCTTAGCGACCACCCGGTTGCGACCGCCGCTTTTGGCCTCATAGAGCGCCAGGTCGGCACGCTTCATCAGAGCGGCGACGCTGTCCGTCCCTTTCAGGACCGAGGATACGCCGACACTGACCGTGACCTCGATCGCCTTGCCGTCGGCACCGATGGCAAAAGGCGCCTGCGCGATCTCGGCGCGAATGCGCTCGGCCACCTTCTCGGCCACCGCGCCGTCGGTATCCGGCATGACCACGACGAACTCCTCGCCGCCGAAACGACAGGCGAGATCGATGCCACGCACATTCTTGCGCAGCCGCCGGGCGAACTCGCGCAGCACGTCGTCGCCGCCATCATGGCCGTGGGTATCGTTGATCGACTTGAAGCGGTCGAGATCGGTGATCATCACCGACAGTGGCCGCCGCCGCGCCACGGCGCGATCGAACAGCGTCTGCAGATGGCTGTCGAGATAGCGTCGGTTGTGCAGCCCTGTCAGCCCGTCGATCACCGCCATCTCGATCGTCTGGGCGACGCTGGCGCGCAATTGGTCGTTGTAGCGCTTGCGCCGCACCTGGGTGCGCAGCCGCGCCGTCAGCTCGTGCTGGTCGATCGGCCGCATCAGGTAATCGTTGATGCCGAGCTCCAGCCCGCGCAGGATGCGGCCCTCCTCGCCCTCGTCGGCCAAAAGCATGATTGGCAGGAAGCGGGTGCGGTCGAGCGAACGTAGCTGCGAGCAGAGCCTCAGCGCATCGAAGTCGGAGAAGGCGGTCGACACCAGCACGCATTCATACGGCGTCTCGGCCGCCTGGAAGAACCCGGCATGGGGATCGGTCGCGACATCCAGCTCGGCGCTGTTGCGCAGCATCTTCTGGATGCGTTCGACCGAAGATTGGCGCTCGTCGACAAGCAGTACCCTCGGCTTGGTGTCCTCGGTCGCGAAATCGCGGCTCAGAAGTTCTTCGATGCCGATATTGCGCGTGGTCGAGGCGCGCAGCCGTAATTCGTCGGTCAACGATTTCAACCTGACTAGGCTCTTCACGCGCGTCATCAGTTGCAGGTCGTTGACCGGCTTGGTCAGGAAATCGTCGGCGCCCGCCTCGAGGCCGCGCACCCGGTCCGACACCTGGTCGAGCGCGGTGATCATGACGACGGGGATATGCGAGGTCGCCGGATCGCTCTTCAGGCGCTTGCAGACCTCGAACCCGTCCATGTCCGGCATCATCACGTCGAGCAGCACGACGTCGACCTTGCCGTTCTCGCAGGTCTCGATCGCATCCGGGCCGTTGCTGGCCGTCAGCACCTCGAAATACTCGGCAAGCAGCCGAACCTCCAGCAGCCGCACATTGGCGGGGATATCGTCGACGACGAGGATCCGCGCTGTCATCTCAAAAAACTCCGGTTCTGCTGGTCTTGGGCATCAGGCGTCGCCCAGATAGGATTTGATCGTCTCGATGAAGCGCGGCACCGAAATCGGCTTGGAGATATAGGCCTCGCAGCCGCCTTGGCGGATGCGCTCCTCGTCGCCCTTCATGGCGAAGGCGGTGACGGCGATGACCGGGATCGAATGCAATTCGTCGTCTTCCTTCAGCCACTTGGTCACTTCCAGGCCGGAGACCTCGGGCAGTTGGATGTCCATCAGGATGAGGTCCGGGCGGTGCTGGCGCGCAAGATCCAGCGCCTCCAGCCCGTTGCGCGTGCGAACCGTCTCGTAACCGCTGGCTTCGATGAGGTCCCGAAAGAGCTTCATGTTGAGCTCATTGTCCTCGACGATCATGACCTTCTTAGCCATCAGTTTCCCGTCCCGACCGCCCTCGAAGCCGAAGGCCGTCGCAATGCGTCCCCCTCGGACCGCACCCAACCCTTTTCCACCCTAGCCCAATATGATTGACGAAACGGAAACCGAAGGTTGGAAAAGCTGCACGGATTCCACCTTCGGACGTTGCACGGGGAGAGAGCGGAGGCTTGCCGCAAGCGACGCTTGCCGTTACTGCGGAAGGAGACTCGAAAATCCACCATTCAAAGGTAATGATGGCGAACGCAGCGTCAATGCGCGAGGAAGCGGAAACCATTGCCGTCAAGGCGCTGGGCTTCATTGCCGCGGATCCCGAACTTCTGCCCCGCTTCCTGGCGATCACCGGCATCGCCGTGCAGTCGATCCGCAAAGCCGCCGCCGAGCCCGGCTTCCTTGCCGGCGTCCTGCAATTCATCCTTGCCCACGAGCCGACGCTGCTGCGCTTCGCCGAGGAAACCGGCACCCCGCCAGCCGCCGTCGGCAAGGCACTGCGCGCGCTTCCGCTCGGCAACGACGACCACGAGCGTTCGACATGAGCGACGATCCTGAGACGGCGCGGCAGATCGAAGAGCTTGCCGCCGATGACCGGCCGCTGCTGGTGCTCGACGTCGACGATGTCGTGCTCGAATTCATCCGGCCTTTTCCGCACTATCTGAAGTCGCGTGGTTTCGGCCTGACACTCGCTTCCTTCCGGCTCACCGGCAACATCGCCGAGACGGCAACCGGCCGGCTGATCGAGCAACCCGAGGTGACGGCGCTCTTGGGCGAATTCTTCGATGCCCAGGCGGATTGGCAAAGCATCGCCGACGGCGCCGCGGACGCGCTCGCAATGCTCGGCCGAGGCGCCGAGATCGTCATGCTGACCGCCATGCCGCACAAGCACCGCGCCGTGCGCCGCGCGCACCTCGATGCGCTGGGGCTCAATTATCCGCTGCTGACGACGGAAATGGCCAAGGGACCTGCCATCGCGAAACTGCGCGGCGTCAAGGGCCGTCCCGTCGCCTTCGTCGACGACCAGCCCTCCAACCTGGTCTCGGCGCGCAATTCCGTGGCGGATGCCCATCTCTTCCACTTGATGGCCGACAACGCGTTGCGCGCCTTCCTGCCGCCGACGTCCGAAGACATCTTCTCGGTCGAGGACTGGCGCGAAGCGACGCCAAAGATCGCGGCGGCGCTTGGGCTCTAACTCAAGTGCTCAGGGCTGCAGCTTCGCGCCAGCCCCGCCATTGTCGCCGCCGTCAGAATCGTCGCCTCCGGTGGAATCATCCGTTCCGTTGGCGCCGTCATTGCCCGAATTGTCATCCTGGCCGGCGCTGTCATCCTGGACTTCATCCGGCCCCTTCAGCATGGCGCCATTGACTGTGACGGATCCATCGGCCTTGGTGTTGATCATCCATTCCAGCCGGCCGTCCGGCAGCGTCTTGCCAAAACCTTTGACCGCCAAGGCGAACGGGAAGGCCTGCGCCATCTGCTCATCGCTCTTGGCCGCTTCCTTCAGGGCATCGACGATCTTGTCATAGCCGGCGACGTCGATGGTCACGGTCGCATCGGGCTTTTCGCCGGGGAAGGTCATCTCACCTTCCATCGCGACCTCGATGGCGCCATTCTTCAGCGTGCTGTGCCCGATCACGACCTTCGGGTTCTTGGCCTTGAAATCGGCGACCAGAGCCTTGCCGAATTCATCCGACAGCGGCGGATTCTTATTGAGATCAAAGGCTTCGATCGCTTTCTTGGCCATCGTATCGAGATCGATATTGGCGCCGCCGAAGTTCAGATCGATGTCGGTTGGCAGCAATGCGGCGGTCCATTCCGGAAGGGTCTGCCGCGGGATCGTCAGGCCGGTTGCCTTGATCGTGTAGTCGAGCTTGCCGTTCTGGGAGACACCGTCCATCCCGAAGGCGGTGCTGAATTGCGCGGCCCCGAACTTGCCGACGGGGCTCTCCACCTCGAAATCCTTGAAGCCGTAGTTGCCGTCGACCCGTTCCCAAACGGGCAACGCAGCCAGCATGAGCGATTTGAGCTCCGCCTGGTTCGCCTTGAGCTTGGTTTCGTCCTCATTGGCCACGGCGAAGGCAAGCAGGTCGAGCAAGGGCTTCGTGCGCACGCCTTTGCCCTTTGCGTCCACCGAAAGTTCCGGCGTTTTCAAGGTGAGTGGGAAATTCATTCCGCTATTGGGATCATCGATCTTGATCTTCTCGACGAAGTCCGAAACTTTCTGGGTGGCAGTGAAGTCGACGCCGCCATTGGCGGACTTGGTCGCCGTAACGGTGGCAGTGCCGGCGCCGGTCGAGACATCGGCCTGCTGCTTGGCTTCCCGGGACGTCATGGTCATCCCGGCCAACGAGCTGGTGGCGTTGGTGAAGGCGGCAAGCGCCGGATCGTAGACACTGGTCAGCTTGCCGTCCTTGATCGTGAACTCCATGCTCTGACGGCCTTCCGGCCCATCAAGCTCGAAGGACGCGCCCTGCGAGAAATTCGACGAGACGTCCCAGGACCCGTCGCTGCGCGGTTTCACCATCAGGGCGTATGGCGCCATGTCGAATTTCAGGAGCTTCTGCTCCGGCAGAGCACTGACGAGCGCCTTGATGTCGAGCGCGATCTTGTAGGCGCCACCCTCGACCGAAACCTTGAGCACTCCCTTGTCGAAGGCCTGCTTGCCAAAATAGCGCGACAGATTGTCGGACAGCTCCTTTGCGCCCTGGTTGTCGACGGTCTGGGCAAAAGCTGGCGCGCTGAGCGCAAGGGCAAAGGCAAGTGGCAAAATACGCTTCACGTCGGTTCTCCGTTGGTCTCGGAAGACGAAATATTTGTGCTTCTGGTAGGCAAGAAGCGTTACAGCCGCAAGACACCGACTGTAGGCCAAAAGCGCATCCGGCTAAAGCACAAGTCGCATCAGCGGCCGGCCGGGCTTGCGCTCCACAAGTCTTTCGAAGCCTGCCTTCTCGAACACCCGCGACGAGCCGACGAAAAGCCCGATCGAGCGCGAATCGCGCGACAGGTCGATCGGGCAGGCTTCCAGCAGCCGCGCGCCGTTCTCACGCGCAAATGCGATGCCGCCCTCGACAAGGCGATGCGTGACGCCGCGGCCCCTCGCCTTGACGCGGATGAAGAAGCAGGAGATCGCCCAGACATCCGGATCGCCGGCATCGGCAGGATCGACCGGCGCCGAGCCCCTGCCCTGATTGTTCCACTCGGGCACGTCGGCGCGCGGACCGATCTGCATCCAGCCGACGGCCTTGCCGTCCTCGAAGGCTAGAAGCCCAGGCGGCGGGCCGGCCTCGATTCGCGCCTTGATGTGGTCCTTGTTGCGTTCCTTGTCGCTGGCGCGGCGCTCCGCCGGCGTCAGCCGGAAATGGGTGCACCAGCAGCCGTAACAGGCGCCCTGCTTGCCGAAGAGGTCCTCGAAATCGGTCCAGCGCTCAGGGGTCAGCGGTGCTATGGTTGTGCTCATGCGTTCTCCCCAGGCCAAGCTTGTTGCCAGCCTTGCGCTGTCGTACCATTGCATCTGTTCTCTTTATGTTCGCAGCGATGGCGGCTCCTGTCAACAATCCCGAACACGGTTTTTGCCGTGACTGCCTGGCTCTCCAGCGCTCGCAGACGCGTCGCTGCGATCGCTGCGGCAGCCCGCGCCTGGTCCGTCACGCCGAGCTCTACCGGCTCAAGATCGCCCATATCGATTGCGACGCCTTCTACGCGGCGATCGAAAAGCGCGACAACCCGGCGCTGAAGGACAGGCCGGTGATCGTCGGCGGCGGCCGGCGCGGCGTCGTCTCCACGGCCTGCTATATCGCCCGCATCCAGGGCGTGCGCTCGGCCATGCCGATGTTCAAGGCGCTCGAACTGTGCCCTGAAGCGGTGGTGATCCCGCCCAACATGGAGAAATATGTCGGCGTCGGGCGCGAAGTCCGCGCGTTGATGCTGGCGCTGACGCCGCAGGTCGAGCCGCTGTCGATCGACGAGGCCTTTCTCGACCTCGCCGGCACCGAGCGGCTGCACGGCATGCCCCCGGCGCTGGTGCTGGCGCGCTTCGCCCAGACGGTGGAAAAGGAGCTCGGCATCACCGTTTCGGCCGGCCTCTCCTACTGCAAGTTCCTGGCCAAGATCGCCTCGGATTTCCGCAAGCCGCGCGGCTTTTCGGTGATCGGCGAAGCAGAGGCGCCGAGCTTCCTCGCCGCGCAGCCGGTGACGATGATCTGGGGCGTCGGCAAGGCGCTGGCCGCGACGCTGGAGCGCGAGGGCATCCGCATGATCGCGCAATTGCAGCGCATGGATCGCGGCGACCTGATGCGCCGCTACGGCGTGATGGGCGACCGACTCTATCGCCTGTCGCGTGGCGAGGACGACCGCCCGGTCGACCCCGGCGGCGATGCCAAGAGCGTCTCGGCCGAAATCACCTTCGACACCGACATCGCCGCCCTGGCGGAACTGGTGCCGGTGCTGCGCGGGCTCTCGGAAAAGGTCTCGGCGCGGCTGAAGAAATCAGGCATTGCCGGGCGCACCGTGGTGCTGAAGCTGAAGACGCAGGATTTCAAGCTCCGCACCCGCAACCGCCAGCTTGGCGATCCGACTCGGCTGGCAGACCGAATCTTTCAGACAGGGCTCGATTTGTTGCGCCGCGAAGCCGACGGCACCAGATTCCGCCTGCTCGGCATCGGCGTCAGCGACCTTTCGGACGACGAAAAGGCCGATCCGCCGGATCTGGTCGACGTACAGTCGCGCAAGCGCGCGCTGGCTGAAGGCGCGATGGACACGCTGCGCGACAAGTTCGGCAGGAAAGCCGTCGAGACCGGCTACACATTCGGCAAGGGCCGGGCCGCCAATCCGCCCGAGCCGCTGGAAGATTGAGGGGTCAGGTCCGCTTGAGGTCGATCCGGCTCGTCACCACCATCTTGCCGGTCGCCGGATCCATGTCGGTCACCGTCATGCGCATATTGTCCGGCCCGACCTTCTCGACCGTCAGCTCCGCGTCGCGGTCGCCATTGACGATTTTCGCCCAGTGGATGTCGAGATTGATCGCATCGCCCTCGCGGCTTCCGCTGAGCCCGGCGGGTCCGCTGCGCGAGCCGATATAGGTGCCGGTGTAGCTCGCCCCGCTGACTTTCAGGTCGGCGCGGATTTCGCGCGACATGATCAGCAGCGCGCGGCAGGTGCCGTCGAGCGACAGCGAGTCCGCCGTCGCGTCCGAGGTGAAGGTGCAGTTGATGTTCATCACCGGCGTGTTGGTTCGGATCCTGACCGTTCCCTTGCCGGAGAACTTGCCCTGCAGCGAGCGCAGGAAGGCCGCCTCGTCGGCATGCGCGCCCGTCGAGCAGAAAAGACAGGCGGCGGCCAGCAAAGCAGCGGTCGATTTCATCAAGACGTCCCCTCTTGCGATTGTGGCCTTCCAACGGAAGGCGTGGACTTAACGGGTACCCGGGCAGCAGGTTCCGATGCAGCGATGACGGTTTTTTGACACCCGATCCGCTGGCCCAGTGAAATGACGCCGCTAGCGGTTGCGGCCCGGGTCCGGGCTTGCGACATAGGCCCCCAAATGGCGCCCGCTCCCTCGATCCCAAAAGCCGCGTTCTGGATGGCTCTGTCAATCGCCTCGATGCTGGCGATGTCGGTTGCCGGTCGCGAGACGACCGCCGAGTTCAACGTCTTCCAGGTGCTGGAACTGCGCTCGGTGATCGGCTTCTTCATCCTTTTACCGCTGGTGATGATGAACGGCGGTTTTGCGGCGATGCGAACCGAGCGTCCCTTCGCCCATATCGCCCGCAACATCATCCACTATACCGGCCAGGCCGCCTGGCTCTATGCGCTCACCCTCATTCCGCTCGCCGTGCTGATCTCGATCGAGTTCACCACGCCGATCTGGACGGCGATTCTCGCGGTCAGCTTTCTGGGGGAAAGACTGTCGCGCTCCAGGCTCACGGCGATCGTGCTCGGCCTGGTCGGCGTGGTCGTCATCGTGCGCCCCAGCGCGGGTTCGATGGACCCCGGCCACCTGGTCGTCCTGGGCGCAGCGGTCTGCTTCGGCATCTCGATGGTGCTGGTCAAGTCGATGACCAAGACCGAAAGCGTGGTGCGCATCATCTTCTGGATGCTGATCATCCAGTCGGTGGTCGGCCTGATCCCGGCTCTCTACGGCTGGCACACCCCCTCACCCGGCCTCTGGCCATGGATCTTCATCATCGCTTTCACCGGCATGTCGTCGCATTTCTGCCTGGCGCGCGCGCTCACCCACGCCGACGCCACCATCATCTCGCCGATGGACTTTTTGCGCGTGCCGCTGTCGGCGCTGGTCGGGTGGCTGCTCTATCACGAGCAGATCGACGTCTTCACCGCCGGCGGCGCCGCCCTGATCCTCGCCGGCAACCTGCTCAATTTGCAGCGCAAGGCGCCGCGGGTGGCAGAGGCGGAGGCGGCAACGCCCTGAGCTAATGCATGTCGCGCAAAAGTGACCTCGGTTTTGCGGCAACGACATGCATCAAACAAAGGCCTAAAGCGCGTCGCCTGAATCCGTTTCAGCGCGACGCGCTTTAGAGCAATTCCAAGAAAAGTGCGCAGCGGTTTTCTGCCCGAAATTGCGTAAAAACAAGAAGTTAGACCAACTCCACTTCCACCACGCCCTGCACCGCACGCATGGCGGAGGCGATTTGTGGCGAGACGCGATAATTACCCAAGCCTATCTCAACCTCGCCCTGCGCCTCTCCCTTGAGAACGATGATGCTGACTTGACTGTCGCCACGCTGTTTGAGCTGCGATTGAATTATCGATGATGGTCCATCGTCTCTGACAAAGATGCGTAGCGCTTTCTGGATGCGGCTGGCTTCATCGTCCAGTGATTGCACCGAGTTAATGCGCAGGTTTACGCCCTCGGGCCTGTCTTCGGCTGCAACCATAATCACCACCGAACTGCCGGGTTCCAGCATGTCGCGATACTGCGCCAGACCTTCGGAAAACAGCACAGCCTCATACTGTCCCGTCGTGTCGGAAAACTGCACAACGCCCATCTTGTTGCCGGTGCGGGTCTTGCGCTCCTGCTTGGAAGTGACCGTGCCGGCGAGGCGTCCGGCCGCTGCGCCGCGTTTGACCGCAGCCGAGAATTCCGCCCAGTTCTGCACCCGCATCTTTTGCAGTGCGGCCTTGTACTCGTCGAGCGGATGCGCCGAGAGATAGAAGCCGACGATCTGGAATTCCCGGTGCAGCTTGTCGGCGGCAAGCCACGGATCGGTCACGGGCAGGTTGAGCGCCTGCGACTGGCTCCCGAGCGACGCGCCGAAAATGTCGGTCTGGCCGGAGATGGCGTTTTGCTGCGCCAGCGAGGCCAGGCCCATCATCCGCTCGACGCCGGCCATCATCTGGGCGCGGTCGTGGCCGAAGCAATCGAGCGCACCGGCCATGATCAGGCTTTCGAAGACGCGCTTGCCGACGATCTTCGGATCGACGCGCTCGCAGAAATCGGCAAGGTTCTTGAACGGCTTTTCGCCGCGCTTGTCGACGATGTGCTCGACCGCCGCGTCGCCGACGCCTTTCAGCGCCGCCAGCGAATAGAAGATCTTGTTCTCGCCGACCTCGAAGGGACGGAAGCTCGACATCACCGACGGCGCCACCACCTCGATGCCGAGGCGCATGGCGTCCTGGCGGAAATCGGCCAGCTTGTCGGTATTGCTCATGTCGAGCGTCATCGACGCCGCCAGGAACTCGACCGGGTAATGCGCCTTGAGATAGGCGGTCTGGTAGGACACGACCGCATAGGCCGCCGCGTGTGATTTGTTGAAGCCGTAGTCGGCGAACTTGGCCAGGAGGTCGAAGATGAAGTCGGCCTGCGGCTTGCTGACACCGCGCTCGACCGCGCCCGTGACGAAACGCTCGCGCTGCTTGTCCATCTCGGCGCGGATCTTCTTGCCCATGGCGCGGCGCAGAAGGTCGGCTTCGCCGAGCGAATAGCCGGAGAGCTCCTGCGCGATCTGCATCACCTGTTCCTGGTAGACGATGACGCCCTGCGTCTCCTTCACCAGGTGGTCGATCTTCGGATGGATCGAGGCCATCTCCTCCTCGCCATGCTTTCTGGCGTTGTAGGTCGGAATGTTCTCCATCGGGCCGGGACGGTAGAGCGCGACCAGCGCGATGATGTCCTCGATGCAGTCCGGCCGCATGCCGATCAGCGCCTTGCGCATGCCCGCACTTTCAACCTGGAACACGCCGACCACCTCGCCGCGCGACAGCATCGAGTAAGTCTCTTTGTCGTCGAGCGGGATCGTCGCGAGATCGATGTCGACGCCGCGCCGGCGGATCAGCTTCACCGCCGTTTCCAGCACGGTCAGCGTCTTCAGGCCGAGGAAGTCGAATTTCACCAGCCCGGCCTGCTCGACATATTTCATGTTGAACTGGGTAACCGGCATGTCCGAGCGCGGATCGCGGTACATCGGCACCAGCTCGGACAGCGGCCGGTCGCCGATGACGATGCCCGCGGCATGCGTCGAGGCATGGCGGTAGAGGCCTTCGAGCTTCTGCGCCGTATCGAGCAGCGTCTGCACGATCGGCTCCTTCTCCGCCTCCTCGGCGAAGCGCGGCTCGTTGGCGATGGCGTCCGCTAGCTTGACCGGATTGGCCGGATTCTGCGGCACCATCTTGCTCAGCTTGTCAACCTGGCCGTAAGGCATCTGCAGCACGCGGCCGACGTCGCGCAGCACCGCGCGCGCCTGCAGCGTACCGAAGGTGATAATCTGCCCGACCTGGTCGCGGCCATACTTCTGCTGGACGTAGCGGATCACCTCCTCGCGCCGGTCCTGGCAGAAGTCGATGTCGAAGTCGGGCATCGAGACGCGGTCCGGATTGAGGAAGCGCTCGAACAGCAGCGAGAAACGCAGCGGGTCGATATCGGTGATGGTGGTCGAATAGGCGACCAGCGATCCGGCGCCCGAACCGCGGCCCGGCCCGACCGGAATGCCTTGCGCCTTCGCCCATTTGATGAAGTCGGCAACGATGAGGAAGTAGCCGGGGAACTTCATCTTCTCGATGATGCCGAGCTCGAATTCGAGCCGCTCGCGATATTGCTCGACCGTGTAGCCCGGCGTCGGCCCATGCGCGGCAAGCCGCGCCTCCAGCCCTTCGCGCGCCTGCCGTGCAAGCTCCGCCGCCTCCGCCTTCTCGGCTGCGTCCTTGTCGGCCGCATCGGCGCCGGTGAAGCGCGGCAGGATCGGGCTGCGGTTCTTCGGATAGTAGGAGCAGCGCATGGCGATCTCGACCGTGTTGTCGATCGCTTCCGGCAGGTCCGAGAACAACCGCGCCATGTCGGCCTGGCTGCGCAGGAAATTGTCCGGCGCAAGCCGCCGGCGGTTGTCGGCGGCCACCACCGACCCTTCGGCGATGGCGATCAGCGCGTCATGCGCCTCGTAGTCGTCGCGCTTGGAGAAGAACGCCTCGTTGGTGGCGACCAGCGGCAGTTTATGGGTGTAAGCGAGATCGACGGTTGATTTCTCGACCATGCGGTCATAGCCCGTGACCCGCTCGAGCTCGACATAGAGCCTGTCGCCGAACAGGCCTTTGAGGAACAGCAGTCGCTGTTCGGCGAGGTCGCGGCGATCGGCCTTCAAGGCAGAGCCGATCGGCCCGCGCGGCCCGCCGGTCAGGCAGATCAGGCCGTCGCTTTTGCCTTCCAGCATGGCGCTGGTCAGATGCACCGGCTCGCCGGGCGGTGTCTCCAGATAGACCTTGCTGATCAGCCGCACGAGATTGGCATAGCCGGCCTCGCTCGCGGCGATCAGCACGACCGGCGACATCTCCGGCCCATGCCGGCGGCGGTCGCGCTGGCCGTCGCTCGCCTCCCCGGAGAAGGCGAGATCGACCTGGCAACCGATGATCGGCTGGATGCCGTCCTTGACCGCCTTCTGGGCGAATTCGAGCGCGCCGAACAAATTGTTGGTGTCGGTGACCGCGATCGCCGGCGCCTCGTCCTTGACCGCGTGGCCGACGATCGCGCCAAGCTGCAAGGCGCCCTCGAGCAGCGAATAGGCCGAATGCACGCGCAGATGGATGAAGGTCCGCGCCGGCACTTCCGGACGCGCGGCCTTCACGGCAGCTTCACGCTGCAAGGGGTCGCGGGGAAGTCGTTCATCCGCCATGTTTTTTCGCGCTATCCCAAAGACTCAAAATCTATGCAGATGTATTGTCCCGGACGGGGTCATGCCAGTCCAGCACAATCGACCCACAGGCTTGCGGCCAGGTATCGCCTCGTCTCAGGCGAACTCCATGATCACCGCGTCGACCGCCAGGCTGTCGCCAGGCTTGGCGTTGAGCTTGGCTATAGTAAGGTCGCGCTCGGCGCGCAGCACGTTTTCCATCTTCATCGCCTCGACCACGGCAAGCGTTTCGCCGGCCTTGACCTCCTGCCCTTCCGCGACGGCGATCGAGACGACGAGGCCAGGCATCGGGCAGAGCAGCATCTTCGAGGTGTCGGGCGGCAGCTTCTCCGGCATCAGCCTTTCAAGCTCCGCGGTGCGCGGCAGCATGGCGCGCGCCATCACCGACATGCCTTTCCAGGCGATGTGCAAACCGTTCAGCGCCGGACGGATCTGCGCCGTGACCCTGTCGGCGCCGACCGTGCCCTGCCAGATCGCGTCGCCCGGCCGCCAGTCCGAAGCGACCGTCAACGGCTTGCCGCCGTCGATCGACAAATCGACCTCCATCGGAATAGAAATCATCCCGTCGACGATCGCGACCGGAAGATAGTCGGCGCCGATCTTCGCCACCCAATCGCGCTTGAGATGGCCGGAATGCGGCGCCAGCCTGCCGTCGAGACGATCGAGCCGGTCGCGGCGCAGCAGTTCGATCGCCGTTGCGACAGCGGCGAACACGGCCCTCTCCGCGCCATCGGGCTCGACCGGCGCGAAGCCGTCCGGATATTCCTCGGCGATGAAGCCGGTCGACAGCCGCCCCTCGCGCCAGCGCGGGTGCTGCATCAGCGCCGCCAGGAACGGAATGTTGTGCTCGATGCCATCGACGACGAAGCTGTCCAGCGCCTCCGACATGGCGTCGATCGCCTCGAGCCTGGTCGGCGCCCAGGTGCAGAGCTTGGCCACCATGGGGTCGTAGAACATCGAGATTTCCGACCCTTCGGCGACGCCGGTGTCGTTGCGGATGACGATGTCGCCGAACGTGCCCTCATGGGGCGGCCGGTAACGGGTCAGCCGGCCGATCGACGGCAGGAAATTGCGGAAAGGATCTTCCGCGTAGAGGCGGCTTTCCACCGCCCAGCCGTTGAGCTTCACGTCGCTCTGCTTGATGCCGAGCTTCTCGCCGGCGGCGACGCGGATCATCTGTTCGACCAGGTCGATGCCGGTGACAAGCTCGGTCACCGGGTGCTCGACCTGCAATCGCGTATTCATTTCAAGGAAATAGAAGTTTTTGTCCTTGTCGACGATGAACTCCACGGTGCCGGCGCTCTGGTAGTCGACGGCCTTGGCCAGGGCCACCGCCTGCTCGCCCATCGCCTTTCTGGTCTTGGCGTCGAGGAATGGCGACGGCGCCTCCTCGACCACTTTCTGGTTGCGGCGCTGGATCGAGCATTCGCGCTCGCCGAGATAGAGCGCGGTGCCATGCGCGTCGGCCAGCACCTGGATCTCGATATGACGCGGGTCGACGACGAATTTTTCGATAAAGACGCGGTCGTCACCGAAGGAGCTTTTCGCTTCCGAGCGAGCCCTGTCGAAGCCGTCGCGCACTTCCGATTTGCTCCAGGCGATGCGCATGCCCTTGCCGCCACCGCCGGCCGAGGCCTTGATCATCACCGGGTAGCCGATCTCGCCGGCGATCTTTTCGGCATGGTCGGCGTCTTCGATGACACCCAGCCATCCGGGCACGGTGGAGACTTTGGCTTCGCTGGCGAATTTCTTCGATTCGATCTTGTCGCCCATCGCCTTGATGGCCTTGGGCTTCGGCCCGATGAAGACGATGCCTTCCTTCTCCAGCGCCTCGCAGAATGAGGCACGTTCCGAAAGAAAACCATAGCCCGGATGCACGGCTTCCGCCCCTGTCTCCTTGCAAGCGGCGATGATCTTCTCCGGCAGCAGATAGCTCTGCGCGGCGGGCGGCGGTCCGATATGCACCGCCTCGTCGGCCATTTCGACATGCAGGGCATCGCGATCGGCATCCGAATAGACCGCAACGGTGGCAATCCCCATCTTGCGCGCCGTCTTGATGACGCGACAGGCGATCTCGCCGCGATTGGCGACCAGGATCTTCTTGAACATTCGGATGTCGTTCCTCCGGCGAAGCGGTCCAGTTCTATGGACAATTCCGGCGCGCCTCAAGTGCCCGCGGGCCAGCTCCCACGGCTGGCGCCGATTACGGAAACCGCGCCGAAAAACGTCGCAACAGACGTTGGCCGCCAGCCCGGAACTCGCTAAGCTTGCCGTAACGCCGGAGGGATGGCAGGCTGGCATTCGCCATAAACAGCTTGCCGTTAGCCAAAACTTACAGATTGCTTGGGAGGAGTGCCTCATGAAAACGCGTGCCGCCGTAGCCGTTGCCGCCGGAAAGCCGCTGGAGATCATGGAGGTGGACCTCGAAGGGCCGCGCGATGGCGAGGTACTGGTCGAGGTCAAGGCGACCGGCATCTGCCACACCGACGAGTTCACGCTGTCGGGCGCCGATCCGGAAGGCCTGTTTCCGGCGATCCTCGGCCATGAGGGCGCCGGGGTCGTCGTCGATGTCGGCAAGGGCGTGACCTCGGTCAAGAAGGGCGACCACGTCATCCCGCTCTACACGCCCGAATGCCGGCAGTGCCCGTCTTGCCTGTCGCGCAAGACCAATCTGTGCACCGCCATCCGCGCCACGCAAGGGCAAGGCCTGATGCCGGACGGCACCTCGCGCTTCTCGATGGGCAAGGACAAGCTCTTTCATTACATGGGCTGCTCGACCTTCTCCAACTTCACCGTGCTGCCCGAGATCGCTGTCGCCAAGGTCAATCCCGACGCCCCCTTCGACAAGATCTGCTACATCGGCTGCGGGGTCACGACCGGCATCGGCGCCGTCATCAACACCGCCAAGGTCGAGCAGGGCGCGACGGCGGTCGTCTTCGGCCTCGGCGGCATTGGCTTGAACGTCATCCAGGGGCTTCGCCTTGCCGGCGCCGACATGATCATCGGTGTCGATCTGAACAACGACAAGAAGGCCTGGGGCGAGAAGTTCGGCATGACGCATTTCGTCAATCCGAAGGAGATCGACGGCGACATCGTGCCTTACCTGGTCAACCTGACCAAGCGCGGCGCCGACCAGATCGGCGGCGCCGACTACACCTTCGACTGCACCGGCAACACCAAGGTGATGCGCCAGGCGCTGGAGGCCTCGCATCGCGGCTGGGGCAAGTCGGTCGTCATCGGCGTCGCCGGCGCCGGCCAGGAGATTTCGACCAGGCCGTTCCAGCTGGTCACCGGCCGCAGCTGGATGGGCACCGCCTTTGGCGGCGCGCGCGGCCGCACCGATGTGCCGAGGATCGTCGACTGGTACATGGACGGCAAGATCCAGATCGATCCGATGATCACCCACACGCTGAAGCTCGAGGACATCAACAAGGGTTTCGACCTGATGCATGAGGGCAAGTCGATCCGGAGTGTCGTGGTTTATTGAGGAAAGCCACCAGGCCGCAGGCCGGAATGCCCGCGACCTCTGTGGTCAAACATGGGAGGAAGTGTAAATGGCCGAAAAACTGCATCCGAAGATCGACAATGGCTTGCCGAAGGAGAGCGCATCCTTCGCCGGGGGCACGCTGGTCTGCCTCTGCACCAGCAATCCGGTGAAGGTGAAGGTCAAGGGTCAGATTGCCCACAACCATGCCTGCGGCTGCACCAAATGCTGGAAGCCGGACGGCGCGATCTTCTCGGTGGTGGCCGTTGCCGGCACTGGCGACGTCACCGTCACCGAAAATGGCGACAAGCTGAAGGTGGTCGACCCCTCGGCGCTCATCCAGCGCCACGCCTGCACCGGCTGCGGCGTGCACATGTACGGGCCGGTCGAGCGCGACCATGCGTTCAAGGGCCTGTCCTTCATCCATCCCGAGCGTTTCGAGGAAGACGGCTGGTCGCCGCCGGGCTTCACTGCTTTCGTCTCCTCGATCATCGAATCCGGCGTTGATCCGAGCCGCATGGACGGCATCCGCGGCCAGCTGAAGTCGATCGGGCTGGAGCCTTATGACTGCCTCAACCCCGGCCTGATGGACTACATCGCCACCTGGACGGCGAAGAAGTCGGGCGCGCTTCCGGCCTGACTTCGTGCGAGATTTATGCGAAGGGCCGGCCAGCGCCGGCCCTTTTGCGCATTTGGAGGCACGATTGCCCGCACCTGTCATCTATGTCGACGCCGACGCCTGCCCGGTCAAGGCCGAGGTCGAGAAGGTCGCGGAGCGCCATGGCATCGTCGTCACTTACGTCTCGAATGGCGGCCTGCGCCCGTCGCGCGATCCGATGATCCGCAACATCGTCGTCTCCAAGGGCGCGGACGCGGCGGACGACTGGATCGTCGAGAACGCCAGGGCCAACGACATCGTGGTGACGGCCGACATTCCGCTTGCCGCGCGCACGGTGGCGCTCGGCGCGCATGTGCTCGGCCCTACCGGTCGCCCGTTCACGCCGGAAACCATCGGCATGGCGGTGGCGATGCGCGATCTCAAGCAGCATCTGCGCGAAACCGGCGAGAGCCGGGGCTTCAATGCCTCCTTCACGCAGAAGGACCGCTCGCAGTTTCTCGGCGAGCTCGACCGCATCTTGCGGCGCGCGCTCAAATCCGTCACACCGGACTGATCCAACGTCTTCAGGGCTCGGGCCATGGGTGAGGATCTCAAGACGCCGATGCATCGGCACATGCAATTCGCCCTCGCCGCGGCCATCGGCATCGTGGCACTGCTGCTTGCCCTGCTGCTGCGCGCGCCGCTTCCCTACTCGATCGGCGCCAACGTGTTCTTTGTCAGCTATATCGCCCTGGTGCTGGCCCTGATGCCGAGCCTTACCGGCCGCTATCTCAGCAAGAACGCGCGCGCCACCGACCTGCCGGTACTGCTAATCTTTGCCGTCACGCTCTTTGTCGTCGGCGCGGCCATCGTTTCGCTGTTCCTGCTCATCAACCAGAAGGATGCCGCGCATCCCCTGCAGCTCGCCTTCGCCATGTTGTCGATCCCGCTTGGCTGGTTCACCATCCACGCCATGGCGTCGCTGCACTATGCGCATCTCTATTGGAAAGACGGCGACGAGATCGACGAGAAAACCCAGAAGAAGATGCCGGTCGGCGGCCTTGATTTTCCCGGCGGCAAAAGGCCGAAAGGCTGGGACTTCCTTTATTTCGCGACGGTCATCGGCATGACGGCGCAGACGGCGGACACGGCCGTCACCACCTCGCAGATGCGGCTGGTCGTGCTTGTCCACTCGATCCTGACCTTTTTCTTCAACACGGTGATCGTTGCCGCGGCGGTCAATCTCGCGGTCAGCCTGGGCGCTCCGTAATAAATCCGTGATTGCATGAAACATTGCCTTGTGCGGCGACGTATTGAGGGGAAGACAATGATCTGAGAAGCCGCCTGCAGGAGGCGGCCGGAGGCAAGATGGACACTGTTGCCAACGACCAATCCGCCCCCACGGCGGACGGCAAGGACACGACCCTTATCTACCGGCAGTCGCGCTGGACGCGGTTGACCCACTGGATCTGGGCTTTCTCGCTCTTCTTCATGCTGCTTTCCGGCCTGCAGATCTTCAACGCACGGCCGCAGCTCTATATCGGCAAGCAGTCCGGCTTCGAGTTCAACAACACCATCCTCCAGATCGGCGCCGAAAACACCGCCAACGGCCCGCGCGGCTTCACCGAAATCCTCGGCCATCGCTTCGACACCACCGGCGTGCTCGGCTGGTCGGGGCCGCCGGGACAGGAGACGCCGCGCGGCTTCCCTGCCTGGGCGACGATCCCGTCCTACTACGATCTCGGCACCGCCCGCGTCGTGCATTTCTTCTTCGCCTGGATCCTGACTTCAACGCTGCTCGTCTGGCTGATCGCCGGGCTGATCAACGGCCATATCCGCCGCGACCTCGCCCCTCGCGTGTCGGACCTGCGCAAGCTCCCACGCGACATCGTCGACCACGCGAAGCTGAAATTCCATCACACGCGCGAATACAACACGCTGCAGAAAATGGCCTATGGCGGCGTGCTCTTCGTGCTTCTGCCGCTGATGATCGTCACCGGCCTCGCCATGTCGCCGAGCATGAATTCGGTATTGCCCTGGCTCAACGAAATCCTCGGCGGCAGGCAGACGGCACGCACCATCCACTTCACCGTCATGGTGCTGCTCGTGCTTTTCTTCGTCATCCACATCCTGATGATCCTGGCCGCCGGCCCGATCAACGAGCTGCGCTCGATCATCACCGGCTGGTACCGCACCGACCCGCCCGCCAAGCAGGACCAACCGACCGAGAGGAGTGCCTGACATGGCAAAATTCCAGATCAGCCCCAAGCTCCAAATGAGTCGAAGAAAGTTCCTCACCGCCAGCAGCCTCGGCCTGTCCGGCATCGCGCTGTCGGGCTGCGACGCCTTCGACAGCGGCCTGGGCATCGGCGGCGGCTTGCGCAGCTTCCTCGAAAACGCCAATGGCCTGACATACCGCGCGCAACGCCTGCTCGCCGGTCGCGAAGCGCTGGCGCCGGAATTCACCGAGGCCGATATCCGCCAGCCACAGCGGCCGAATGGCAGCACCGCGCCCGATGACGACACCTACAAGGGTCTGCTCGCCAACAATTTCGCCGACTGGCGCCTGGAGGTTTCAGGCCTCGTCGAAAAACCGTTGTCGCTGACCCGCGAGCAGCTCCAGAACATGCCGAGCCGCACCCAGATCACCCGCCACGACTGCGTCGAAGGCTGGAGCTGCATCGCCAAATGGACCGGCACGCCGCTGTCGCTGGTGCTGGACCAGGCGGTGGTCAAGCCGCAGGCCCGCTACGTCATGTTCCACTGCCTCGACACGATCGAGCAGAGCCTGTCCGGCGACATCAAATATTACGGGACGATCGACCTGATCGACGCCCGCCATCCGCAAACGATCCTGGCCTATGGCCTGAACGGCAAGCCGCTGCCGGTCGAAAACGGCGCGCCGCTGCGCGTGCGGGTCGAGCGCCAGCTCGGCTACAAGATGCCGAAATACGTCTACAAGATCGAGCTGGTCGACAGTTTTGCCAATGTCGGCGGCGGGCGCGGCGGCTATTGGGAGGACAATGGCTACGACTGGTATGGCGGGATTTGATGGCCCCTCGCCCGCAGGCCGAGCATGATCTTGCGGCGGCAGGGCTGGATGCCATCGAGCAGCGTCTCGACAATGACAACCGGCGGCTGACAGGCCGTAGCGACGACCGTGCCCTCGTCTTTACGCTGCGGGATGATGAAGGGCGCGCGGTCGGGGCCGCCGCCGGCTATTCCTGGGCCGGCATTGCCGAGCTCACGCTGATGTGGGTCGACGAGGCCTATCGAGGCCTCGGCCACGGCAGGAAGCTGCTCGATGCCTTCGTCGTGGAGGCCGCCGCGCGCGGCTCGCTGCGGATATGGGTTTCGACCCATGACTTCCAGGCGCCCGGCCTTTACGAGAAAGCCGGTTTCGACCGCATGGCCGAATTGACCGGGTGGCCCGAAGGCCATTCCAACATCATCCTCTGCAAGACGGTCGCTGCCTAAGCCACCTTCTCAAGCAGCGGCTTCAGCGCCGGATGGATTTCCGGCGAAGCGTGCCTGATCAGCGTCAGCAGCGCGCGCTCGTTGTCGCGCAGCGGCCGCTGGCCGCCGCCGACGCGCTCGGCCAGCCATTCGGCTTCGCTGGCATCGATCGTCTCGGCGCGGCGGGCAAGCGCCTCGGTGGCCCGGTTCCTGGCTTCCCATTCGGCCTCGATGTCGCCGGGCGAATGATAGGCTTCGAGGATCGCGGCGAATCCGCCCGAGACCATCCGGCTGAAGAAGCCGCCAAGCGTCGGGCCTGCCTCGTCGAGGAAAGTCTCGTGGCGCAGCGCCACTTCCCGCGTCGGCGGTTCGTAGCCGGTCGAGCACATGACATAGTTGGCGATCGCCTTGACGAAGAGGTCGTTCCAGGACGGATCGTTGTCGGCGGTCGCGGTCCGGTCGTTGATCTTGAACAGGACCTCAGCCTCGGCCTTGCTGATGGCGATGTTGCCGTCGCCGCCGTAGGCATAGAGAATGCGCCGCAACAGATCGACCTCGGCCTTGGCGATTAGCCCTGGCACGAGATCGCCGCCGAGCATCAACGGGCCTTTGCCGTCGATCACCGCATGCTCGACCTGTTCCAGCGCATAGGCCGAGAGCTGGCCGGGCGAGGATTTCGCTTCCTCCAGCACATGAACCAGCAGCTCGAGCTCGGTGTGGCTGTCGACCATGCCGTCGCGCGAGATCGTGCGGACCAGCCAGTCGGCATTCTCCTCAGAGATATAGCCTTCCGGCTTTTCCTGATGGACGATGTAATCGGTCACCGCCTCGACGAAGAACGACGCCCATTCGCCGCATTTGTCGCGCGCCGTCTGGTCGAGCGCGAACAGGGCCTCGGCCTCGCCGCGGCTCACCACGCCGTCCGCGAAAACCTCGCGCCGCAGCATCGTCACGTCCTCGGCCGTGATCTTGTTCTTCGAGGTCAGCCCCGCCACCGGAGCGCTCATGATCAATTCGCCCATTTGCCGTCCCTGCCCGTCGCCCGTTGCCGGCGTTATCCCGTCAGGTTTATCAGCATTGTCTTGAGAAACCGGCAAATGGAGTGGTTAGCGAAGCCTTGCCGGTGCGGAGGATCTGGTCCAATAGCGCCCCGCGCCTGAAAATGTCGCTGGGAGGTGACAAGGTGTCGCCGACGGGCTATGGATGGCGCGTCGAGGACTCAGGTGACTGAGTCCTACCTGTTTGCGGGAGAGAGCAGCGTAAGCTGTCGCCGAAGGGGAAATCGCCCGAAATCTCTCAGGCAAAAGAACCGTGGACGGGAAAGACAACTCTGGAAAGTCGGGAATCTTCCCGCGCCGAAGGTGTAAGCGCTGCCGACAGAGTTACGGGGCGCGAGTCTCTCAGGCTTCAGACAGAGGGGCACGACTAGGCCGCCATTGGCGGTCGATTGGCGTGCGACTCTGGAGAAGACATGACAGGCGACGACACCAGACATCTACCCCTCGAGGATTTGCATCAGGCCGAGGGTGCGCGTTTCGGCGCCTTCGCCGGCTGGTCGATGCCGCTCACCTACCCGCCCGGCGTGATGAAGGAGCATCTTCACTCACGCGAGCATGCCGGCCTGTTCGACATCTCGCATATGAAGCTGTTCGAGGTCGCCGGTCCGGGAGCCATCGCGTTGTTGAACCGAGCCTGCCCGCTCGATGCCGGCGCGCTGGACATCTCGCAGTCCAAATACACCTTCTTCCTCAACGAGGCGGCAGGCATCATCGATGACCTGATCGTGACGCGCCTGGGCGATGACCGGTTCATGGTGGTGGCCAATGCCGGCAACGCGGTGGAGGACGAGAAGCATCTGCGCGACCTCTGCGCCGATTTCGACGCCAGGGTCGACCCGCTCGACCGGGTTTTCCTGGCGATCCAGGGACCGGACGCCTGGGCAGCCCTGGCGCGGGCCGGCATCGAAACCGGCTCGCTGCTCTTCATGCATGGGGTCGAGCCGCGGCAAAACTGGTTCATGAGCCGTTCCGGCTACACCGGCGAGGACGGCTTCGAAATCGGCTTGCCGGAGAAGGATGCCCGCGATCTCGTCGCCAGACTCCTGGAAGACGAGCGCGTGCAGTGGATCGGCCTTGCCGCCCGCGACAGCCTGCGGCTCGAGGCTGGGCTTTGCCTGCACGGCCAGGACCTGACGCCCGAGATTGATCCGGCAAGCGCCGGACTGATGTGGGCAATTCCCAAGGAGGTCCGGGTCTCGGGTCATTTCATCGGCGCCGACGCGCTGCGCTCTATCCTCGAGCGCGGGCCGTCGCAGAAGCGCGTCGGCCTGAAGCCCGACGGACGCCAGCCGGTGCGCGCGGGCGCGGCGTTGATCGATGCCGACGGCAATCCGGCCGGCCACGTCACATCCGGCGGCTTCGGCCCTTCGGCCGGGCACCCGGTCGCCATGGGCTACGTCAACACGCCGCTGTCCAAGCCCGGCACGAAACTCTTCACCGACGTCCGCGGGACGAAAATCCCGGTCGACGTCACGTCCCTGCCCTTCACGCCGCATCGCTACCGCAAAGGATAAGTCCCGATGGCAAAGACCTATTTCACCGAAGACCATGAATGGTTGCGCGTCGAGGGCGGCGTCGCCACCGTCGGCATCACCGACTATGCGCAGGAACAGCTCGGCGATCTCGTTTTCGTCGAGCTGCCGGAAATCGGCCGCAAGCTCGCCAAGGGCGACACCGCCGTCGTCGTCGAATCCGTCAAGGCGGCGTCGGACGTCTACGCGCCGGCCGACGGCGAGATTACCGAGGCCAACGCCTCGCTGTCGGCCGATCCCTCGCTGGTCAACTCGGCCGCGACCGGCGACGGCTGGCTCTGGAAGATGAAGCTCGCCAACGAAAGCCAGCTCGACAGCCTGATGGATGAGACCGCCTACAAAGCCCATATTGGCTGATATCAGGACATAAAGACATGACCGCAGTGCTTACTCCCTTCTCGGCCCGCCACATCGGCCCGGGCGTCAACGATGTCAGAGCCATGCTCGCCGTGCTCGGCGTTCCGTCCGTCGAAACGCTGATCAGCCAGGCCGTGCCGAGATCGATCCGCCTCGACCAGCCGCTCAACCTGCCGGCTCCGGCCAGCGAAGCGGAAGCGCTGGCCGAACTGTCTGCGATCATGGCGAAGAACACGGTGCTGAAGAGCTTCATCGGCGCCGGCTATCATGGCGTCTTCGTGCCGCCGGTCATCCAGCGCAACCTGTTCGAGAATCCGGCCTGGTACACGGCCTACACGCCCTACCAGGCCGAGATCAGCCAGGGCCGGCTGGAAATGCTGTTCAACTTTCAGACATTGGTGACGGAACTGACAGGCCTGCCGGTGGCGTCCGCCTCGCTGCTCGATGAAGCCACCGCCGTCGCCGAAGCCGTCGGCATCGCGCTGCGCCACCACCGCGACAAGCGCACCAAGGTGGCGCTTGCCGGCACGCCGCATCCGCAGACGCTGGACGTCGTGCGCACCCGCGCCGAACCGCTCGACATCGAGGTCGACGGCGAGACGATCGACGACAACACCGCCGCCCTGCTCGTCTCCTGGCCGGACACCTTCGGCGTCTACGGCGACCACAAGGCGGCAATCGAGAAGGCCCGCGCGACCGGCGCGCTCGTCGTCTTCATCGCCGACCCGCTGGCGCTCACGCTGACGGACGCGCCGGCAAAACTTGGTGCCGACATCGCCGTCGGCCCGATGCAGCGTTTCGGCGTGCCGATGGGCTTTGGCGGTCCGCATGCCGCCTATTGCGCCGTCTCCGACAAGCTGACCCGCCTAATGCCCGGCCGCCTCGTCGGTCAGTCGACGGACACGATGGGCCGCCCGGGCTACCGGCTGGCGCTGCAGACGCGCGAGCAGCACATCCGCCGCGACAAGGCGACCTCCAACATCTGCACCGCACAGGCGCTGCTGGCCAACATGGCGACGGCCTATGCGATCTGGCACGGCCCCCCCGGGCTGCAGGCAATTGCCGGTCAGATCCACGGGTTGGCCGGCCGTCTTGCCTCGGGTCTCAAGGCAGCCGGTGTATCCGTCCTCGGCGCAAGCCGCTTCGACACGGTGACGGCCGAGGTGAAGGGCAAGGCCGGCGCTATCGCCGCTGCCGCCGAAAACACCGGCCGGCTGTTGCGCGTCATCGACGCCGACCGCGTCAGTATCGCCTTCGACGAGACCTCCACGCAAGCCGATCTCGAGGCGATCGCCGCCTTGTTCGGGGCCAAGCCCGGCGCGGCGGAAGGCGGCTCCATGCCTGGCAAGCCGCGCGGCAAGGAATTCCTCACCCAGCCGGTCTTCCGCGACAACCATTCCGAAACCGAGATGATGCGCTTCCTGCGCAGGCTGGCCGACAAGGACCTCGCGCTCGATCGCACCATGATCCCGCTCGGATCCTGCACCATGAAGCTCAACGCCGCCGCCGAGATGATGCCGGTGAGTTGGCCGAGCGTCGCCAACCTGCACCCCTTCGCGCCGGCCGGTCATTCAGAGGGCTATCTCAAGATGGTCGGCGACCTGGAAGCCTGGCTGTCGGAGATCACCGGTTTCGACGCCGTCAGCCTGCAGCCCAATGCCGGCAGCCAGGGCGAATATGCAGGCCTGCTCGCCATCCGCGCCTATCACCGCGCGCGCGGTGAAGGCCACCGCACCATCTGCCTGATCCCGTCCTCCGCACACGGCACCAATCCGGCGAGCGCCGCGATGGCCGGCATGAGTGTCGTCGTCGTGCGTTGCCTGGACGACGGCAACATCGACATGGACGACCTGCGCGCGAAGGCCAACGAGCATTCCAAGGACCTCGCGGCGCTGATGTTCACCTACCCTTCGACGCATGGCGTTTACGAGGAAGGCGCGCGCCATCTCTGCGCGCTGATCCACGAGCATGGCGGCCAGGTCTATTTCGACGGCGCCAACCTCAACGCGCTCGTCGGCCTCGCCCGCCCCGGCGACATCGGCGCCGACGTCTGCCACATGAACCTGCACAAGACCTTCTGCATTCCGCATGGCGGCGGCGGTCCGGGCGTCGGCCCGATCGGCGTCAGGGCGCATCTGAAGCCCTATCTGCCGGGCCATGTCACGGAAGGCTCGGCGCATGCCGTTGCCGCCGCTCCCTTCGGCAGCGCTTCAATCCTGCCGATCACCTGGATGTACATCCGCATGATGGGCGGCTCCGGCCTGAAGCAGGCGACCGAGACGGCGATCGTTTCGGCCAACTATGTGGCGACGCGACTGGCACCACACTACCCGCTGCTCTACAAGGGCAGGAGCGACCGCATCGCGCATGAATGCATCCTCGACACGCGCGTGCTCAAGGAAAGCGCCGGCATCAGCGTCGACGACATCGCCAAGCGCCTGATCGACTACGGCTTCCACGCGCCGACCATGTCGTTCCCGGTCGCCGGCACGCTGATGGTCGAGCCGACCGAGTCCGAACCCAAGCGTGAGCTCGACCGCTTCTGCGAGGCGATGATCGCCATCGCCGGCGAGGCGGCGAAAGTGGCGAAAGGCGAGTGGCCGTCCAACGACAACCCGCTGGTCAACGCCCCGCACACCGCGGCGGAAGCGCTTGCCGGTGAGTGGAAGCATCCCTATTCGCGGCTGGAGGCGGCCTATCCGGCGGGCGACGCCGATCTGGCGGCGAAGTACTGGCCGCCGGTCTCGCGCATCGACAACGTCGCCGGCGACCGCAACCTGGTCTGCTCCTGCCCACCGCTGTCGGAATATCTCGGCGCAGCGGAGTAGACGCCGACGTTTGCTCAGGCGGTTCTCAGGGCCGGCCCGGCATCGGGCTGGTCCGCTTCGACCTGAGCGATGACGCGGTTGCGCCCGGCGCGCTTGGCCGCGTAAAGCGTGGCGTCCGCTTGCGCCAGCACCTCGTGCAGGGGACGGCCCGCGGCCGAGCCGAAGCCCATGCCGCCGCTGACGCTGCTGCGCAGCGGGCCGCGATGGGTAGGCACGATCTCCGTGCCGAACGCGACGCCGATCCGGCTTGCCATGTCATGCGCCTTTTCCGGTGTCACGCGCGACATGACGAGCGCGAATTCCTCGCCGCCCAGCCGGAAGGCGTCGACCCCTGCCCTGCCGTATTTCTTGATCACCGCCGCGAAGCGGCAAAGGACCTGGTCGCCGACGGGGTGGCCGAAGACGTCGTTGGTCATCTTGAAATGGTCGAGATCGAACATCGCGATCGCCATGAACGGACCGAAGCTGCGATCGCCGTAAAGCTCGTTGAGCGCCCTGCGGTTCATCAGGCCGGTCAGCGGATCGGTCATGGTTTCGGCCTTGAGCTCGATCTGCGCCTGCAGGTGGTGCAGCGAAAGCGTCAGCGCGCCGAGCCCGGTCATGCAGGCGACCGCGACGACAGAGTTCAGCCGCTCCGCCCAATTGTCGGGCGCGGCGCCGAGGGCCCATTGCCCTTGCGCCAGCAACGTCAGGCCGCACAGCGCGAAGGACAGGCCGCAGGCGCCGCTGAGGAACGAAACGACGAGCAGGATCTGGCGATCGTGATCCCCCTTCATCCAGAACATCGTCCCGATCGCCACGAGCAGCGCCGTCACGGCCGCATAGGTGATCTGGAAGCCGATGCCGTCGAAACCGAGAAAGGTGACGATCGCGCAGGCTGCCATCGCGGCCAACGTCGGCACGATGGCGCGACGGTAGTCGCGAAAGCCGAGATACTGCATGGCCGACAGGCAGATGATCAGGAAACCCAGGGTCAGCAGCGCCAGCACGATCTGGCACAGCCAGGGTTCGGGATCCTTGGTATAGCGCCAGAACGCGACGACGTGGGCGACGAGCACCAAGATGCCGCAGGCGACCGTGAGCACGAAGCGCGCCCGCGGCGTGGTGAGCCAGATTGCAAACATGGTGATGCTGAGGCATGTGCCCGACAGCGCCGCGGCGAGCAGGAGCGAACTGAAATCCAACATCGGTGAAGAACTGCCTCTAGCGAGTGCCCGTCGTCCCTCAATGTAGGCTGGCGGCGGCCGGCGCAAACCGTTTTCAGCGAATGCCCAACGCTACCTCGGCAAAGGGTTTACAAAGCGTCGACATCAGAGGCGAAGTCCCTCGACGGCACACGGGAAACGGGAACCCGCGGAGGGATCAGCCCTTGTTGAGCAGCGCCAGATTGGCGTTGACCACCGTCTGGTCGGCCATGCCGGCCTTGGCCTCGAGCAGCAGCGCGCGCGCCTTTTTCTTGTTGCCGCGCAGAAGCTGCGAATAACCCATGTTGTTGACGATCTGCGGCTTGCGCCCGGCGACCTTCAGCAGCTGCGCATAGGCGCGATCGGCGAAGTCGAAGCGGCCAAGCTCGTCATAGGACGCGGCAAGCCCCATCCACGCCTCGGCATTATCGGATTTGAGCTCGACCGCCTTGCGGAAATGCTGTTCGGCAAGGCCGAAATTCGCCTCGCGGAACTGCGCCTTGCCTTCGACGAGGTCGTTGGCGCTGATATCCTTGGCCACCGGCTGGATCGCCGTGGTCTTGGTCGTGTCGACGTTGTTGTCCGTCGTGCAGCCGGTGATCATCAAGACGGCCGCCAACGCCGCCGCTGCCCTGGGAAGTCTCTGACGCATGCCCCTGCCCCATCGCCCGATTTGCCGGGTCGTTCTTCAGGAAAAGACGATACAGGAGAGCGATTAAGCTTCGGTGCCGAAATGCAGCTAAAATTCGGTTGCGCGCCAAGGGTGCGTTAACCAGTGCTCCTGAGATGCCGCCCATTCAGGGCAGGCCGAGTCGAAAACGGTAGCCACCGAGAACCGGCCTACGCCGGCCGTAGCCTTCCTGGAGCGAAGACCCTTATGAGGGCTTCGGCCGGCGAAGGCCGGAGCGGAGCGTACTTGAAGTACGTGAGCACCGGAAGCGCAGGAGGCTGCCGTTTGCAGGCCGGCCTCACCTGAATCCTCAGTGGGCGGTCAGCTTCACGATGATCGGTATGATGGCGATCATCAGCACCACCGGCAGGATGCAGACCGTCACCGGGACCGACATCTTGGCCGGCAGGGCATGCGCCTTCTCCTCGGCCAGCGACATGCGCTTGTGCCGCATTTCGTCGGAAAAGACGCGCAGCGAACCCGACAGGCTGGTGCCGAGTTCCTTGGATTGCTGCAGCAGCGTCGCGAAGGAGCGAACCTCGTCGAGGCTGAGGCGGTCGGCAAGCGCCTTCAGCGCGTCGTCGAGGCTGCGCCCGGCCCGCAACTCCAGCGACACCAGGATCAGGTTCTGGCTGAGCGACGGATAGGTCCTGGCAAGCTCCTTGGACACCCGCTCGATGCCGGCCTCCATGCTCATGCCCGCATCGGAGCAGACGATCATCAAATCCATGAAATCGGGAAAGCCGTTGCGGTATTCGCGCATCTTTTCCCGAACCTTCTGCGTCAGCACCAGGCCAGGCAGGAAATAGCCGCCGGCCCCCGACAGGATGATGAAGGTCCAGCGGCTGGTCATGGTCGACTCGGCGCTCGCCGCCCAGTGGTTGACCAGGAATGCGCCGAGCGCCGCGCCGACCAGCGCGGCGAAACGGATCAGGAAGAACATGCCGACCGCGCGCGGCTCCATATAGCCGGCCTGGATGAGCCTCAGGCGCAGCCGCGCGACATTTTCCGGGTCGCTCTTGGCGTAGAACTCCTGCGCCCGTTTCACCGCCTTCTCGCGCACGGCATTGGTGCTCTTCTTGGGCGCGGGCTCCACCTGCTCGACCGGCTGCAATATCTCCACCTTCAGCCGGCGCTTGACATCGCCGCGATCGCCCTTGGCGAGCACCAGCGGCCAGGCGACGGCGCCGCCGCCCAGCACCAGGAGCAGCACGGCGATCGGCATCAGCGAGGTCGGCGCGAGCGAAGCAAGGAAGCGGATGACGTCTTCCATCTCAGAACCTGAAATTCGACATCTTGAACATGATGGCGTTGCCGAGCAGCAGCCAGATGATGGAGCCGCTCAGCATGTACCAGGTCTTCGGCACGTCCCAGACATCCTGGTAGAACTGTGGCATCAGCACCATGATGGCGGTGAACAGGAGCACCGGGACCGCGGTCAGGATGTAGGCCGACATGCGCCCTTCCGTCGAAATGGCGCGCACCTTGCGGCGCAGCTTGCCACGGTCGCGGATCGTCGCCGACAGGCCGTCGAGGATCTCGCGCAGATTGCCGCCCGAGCTGCTCTGGATCGACACCGCCGTGACGAACAGCGGCAGGTCCTCGTGCCCCACCCGGTCGAAAAGGTTGTTGAGCGCCGAGACCAGGTCCGAGCCGTAGGTCACCTCGTCGGCGACGACGCCGAACTCGGTGCCGATCGGATCGGCCATTTCGCGCGAAACCATGGCAATAGCCACCGGCACCGGATGGCCGGCCTTCAGGCCGCGCGTGATCAATTCAAGCGCCTCGGGCAGTTGCATGCCGAACCGCTTGTGCCGGCGCTTGCGCATGAAGCGCATGACCATCACCGGCAGCACCGGCAACAACACGAGAAGCAGGATGAGGCCGAACAGGAGCGGCAAGCCCTTCCAGATGCCGACAAGCGCCAAAGCGAGAGCGATCCCCGATGTGACCATGAGGAACTTCGGCAGCGGCGTGGTCATGCCGGACTGCGTGCGCAGGGCGCGGAAGCGGTCGAGGGAAAAGATGGAGCTGCCGCCGTCGATCCCGCGCTCCTTGCGCAGCTGGATCAGCACCTGCTCCTGGCTGATCTTGTTCTCCGCGAGCTTCATGCGGCGGTTGATGGCCGTGCGCTTATCGCTGCGCCCGGCATAGAGCAAATAAAGGCCCTCGGCGATCATGATGCCGGTGAGCGCCGCCGCGGCGTAAACGACGTAGACCGGGCTGAATCCCTCGAACACCGGCCTAGTCCTGCGGCCGGCCGGGTTCGAAATACTTGCCCGGGAATTCGATGCCCATGTTGCGCAGGTCCTCGAGGAAGCGTGGGCGGATGCCGGTTGCT
This sequence comes from Mesorhizobium sp. CNPSo 4661, assembly GCF_057784215.1. Taxonomy (NCBI): domain Bacteria; kingdom Pseudomonadati; phylum Pseudomonadota; class Alphaproteobacteria; order Hyphomicrobiales; family Phyllobacteriaceae; genus Mesorhizobium; species Mesorhizobium sp. CNPSo 4661. Next base: position 41,741 of record NZ_JBWGIO010000020.1, read on the forward strand.
TCGAAGTGGCCGAGGATCTTTCCGTCAGCCTCCATGCCGGTGCGCACGAAGCGGAATATCTCCTGCATCTGGATGACGTCGCCTTCCATGCCGGTCACTTCGGCGACGCTGGTCACCTTGCGCTTGCCGTCGGACAGGCGCGTCAACTGGACGATGATGTCGATGGCGCTGGAGATCTGGCTGCGGATCGACTGCACGGTCATCGGCATGCCGGTCATGCCGAGCATCTGTTCCAGGCGCGAGATGGCATCGCGCGGCGTGTTGGCATGGATGGTGGCCATCGAGCCTTCATGGCCGGTGTTCATCGCTTGCAGCATGTCGAAGGCTTCCTCGCCGCGGCACTCGCCGAGGATGACGCGGTCGGGGCGCATGCGCAGCGCGTTCTTGACAAGGTCGCGCTGCTTCAATTCGCCGTGGCCCTCGATATTGGCCGGGCGCGTCTCCATGCGCGCGACATGCGGCTGCTGCAATTGCAGCTCCGCCGCATCCTCGATGGTGATCAGGCGCTCGTCTTCCGGAATGAAGGCCGACAAGGCGTTGAGCATCGTCGTCTTGCCCGTGCCGGTGCCGCCGGAGATGATCGTGGTCTTGCGGGCATGCACCGCCGCCGCCAGCACTTCGGCCATGTTCTGGGTGATGGCGCCGAATTCGACCAGCTTGTGCAGGCCGAGCTTGTTCTTGGAGAATTTGCGGATCGACACCAGCGGCCCATCGACGCCGACCGGGCGGATCGCGGCGTTGAAGCGCGAACCGTCGAGCATGCGGGCGTCGACCATCGGCTGTGATTCATCGACGCGGCGGCCGACCGCCGCAACGATTTTATTAATGATTCGAAGCAGATGCGCCTCATCCTTGAACGGGATGTGGACCTGCTGCAGCTTGCCGCGCTTTTCAACGAAGCAATTCTCGTGGCCGTTGATCAGGATATCGTTGATCTCGGGGTCCTTGAGCAGCGGCTCCAGCGGGCCGAGGCCGACCATCTCGTCGACGATGTCGTCGACGAGCGCGTCAAGTTCGGCGTTGTTGATCGCCATCCGCTCATTGCGCGTCTTCTCGGAGACGAATTCATGCACCTGACGGCGCATTTCATCCTTGGGCAGCCGCTCCAGCGCCACGAGGTTGATCTCTTCGAGCAGCATGCGATGGATGCGCACGCGCGCATCGAGCACCTTGTTGGCGCTTTTTGCGGGCGTGGCTTCAGGCTTCGGCGGCGCCGGCTTGCGGGTCGTCGGGATGATGACCGCATTGTGCGTGACGGGCGCGGGTTCCGGCGCACGCTGCGGACGGACGTCGCGACTCTGCAGGTTGGAAAAGCGGCTGTTCATCCTGCTTTCCTCTTCAGCAAGCCCTTGCCCAGGCCGAACAGCGACTTCGACTTGGCCATGGTCTGGACGGCCTCTTCCGGAAGGATGATCTTCTTCAGGTCGTTGACGACATTGGCGTTGGGGTCGATGGCGTGCAGCGGCACACCGCGGTCGACCGCCTCGCGCACCAGCCGGTAATTGTTGGAGATGCCGCCAACGAAATGCTCGCCGAGTATCTCCTGGACGTCGGCCTGCTTGATGCCGCTGTCGAACATCTTCTGCTCGAAGCGGTTGACGATGACGTTCGGCTTCACTTCCTTGCCGGCGGTCTCATAGACGGCCTGGATGAGACGCTGCGTATGGCGCAGGCAGGGCACCGTCATCTCGGCGACGATATAGAGCTTGTTGGAACCCAGCAGCACCGTCTCGGTCCAGGGGAACCACGTGCGCGGCAAGTCGATGACGACATTGTCGAAATAGGCCGCCACGAGGTCGAGCATGCGCACCACGACATCGGTCTTGAACGAACGCATGTCGGACGGGCGCGTGGGAGCGGCAAGCACGCACAGCCCGCTCGCATGCTTGGACAGCATCACGTCAAGCAACTGCCGGTCGAGGCGCTCCGGCTGGTTCTCGATTTCCGTGATGTCGAAGCGCGGTTCCAGGTCGAGATATTCAGCGCAGGCGCCTTGCTGGAAATTGAGGTCGACGACGCATGTCGAGGCGCCGCGCGTCACCGAATGATGCAGCTGGAAGGCCGTCTGCAGGGCGAGCGTGGTGGTGCCGACGCCACCGGCGGCCGGCATGAAGGTGTAGATGTGCGATTCGGTGTTCTCTTCCCGCCCCGGCCCTTGCAGCGCACGGATGACGGAACGCACGAGGTCGGCCGTGGTGATCGGCTTGACCAGGAAATCGGCGACCTTGAGCTGCACCAGGATGCGCACCGCCGCCGCATTGAATTCCTGGGTGACGACGACCACCGGAACGCTGCCTTCCAGCCGCCGCATGACGCGCTGCAGCGACTCGATCTCTTCGAGCTTCGCCGCGTCCATGTCGACGATGACGGTGCCGAAATCCGCCTCAACGGCCTCGCCGCGCAGCTCATTGACGCTCTTTTCCACCGTCAAAAGCTCGATCACCTCGGAAGCGGCGAAGGCCGTCCGCGTGTCCTGCACAAACACTTTGTCGGTGGAAACGAGCAGGATCTTCTTGGTCTTGCTACCAGATGCCATCGTCGTCAGCCCATCAGTTCGATGTCGTTGATGATGATGTCACCGGCGCCGGCCCGGAGCCGGCTTTCGCACCGACGGCAGCGCTTTCGGAACCCGGGCGCTGGGCCGGCACCAGGAGTTTTGTGTTCTGCACGCCGTATTTCCAGGGATCGACCATCTGCATGGCGGTGTTGGACGCCTGCGCGTTGCCGGCCGCCAGTGTCACCCCTTCGGCGCGAATGTAGTCGTCGCTGGTGCAACCGCCGGCGAAGCCGGCCAGCAGCAGAGCGATGCAAACGGGGATGCGCATGGCCTTAGTCCTTTGGCAGGTCGAGGAAGTGGCCGGACGTGGTGGCGGCCACCGGCCGGGCGGCGCTGCCGTCCGCCAGAGCCAACGGACGCTTCGACGCCGAGGCGTCCACTTCCTCGGTGTTGTTCAGGAAATAGTCGGCCGGACTTGCCGGCTGGGTGCCGTCGGTCGGCTCGACCATCTTCTTCGAGGGATCGACCGGCTTGACCAGGTAAGGCGTGACGATGATGACCAGGTCGGTCTCGCGCCGCTGATAGGATTTCGAGGAAAACAGCGGACCGAGCACCGGCAGCTTGCCGATCCCCGGCACCCGCGATGTCGTGATGTCGTTCTGCGACTGCAGGAGGCCGGCGATCATGAAGCTCTGGCCGTTCTTGAGGTCGATCGATGTCCTGGCGCGGCGCACGATGAAGGCCGGAATGGAAATGCCGCTGCTGACCTGGATGGAAGCGGACGGGTCGATCGAGGACACTTCCGGCGCGATGTCGAGGCTCACCAGCCCGTCCTTCAGCACCGTCGGCGTGAAGTCCAGGCCGACGCCGTACTTCTTGTAGGTGACGCTGATCTTGCCATTGTCCTCGGAGACCGGGATCGGGAACTCGCCGCCGGCAAGGAAGCTCGCCGTCTGGCCCGAACGCGCAATCAGGTTCGGTTCCGCAAGCCGCCGCGCCAGGCCGCGCTCCTCCAGCGCCTTGATGGCGATGTCGATCGAAACGCCGTTCGACAAAAGGCTGCCGATGATCTCACCGGTTCCGGCCCCCGTTACGCTCCCCCCGTCCGGATTCAGCACGACTTTGCGGTTGCCGATGCCATAGGCGAAATTGGCGGAGTATTTGGCGCCGAGGTCCTGGCCGGCCTGACGGTTGATCTCGACGAAGCGGACGTTGAGCTGCACCTGCTGCGAGGACGAGATGTTGACCGAGTTGATGACTTCCTCATTGCCGGAAAAGCGCGACGCGATCTTGCTGGCCTTGTCGGCGGCGACCGCATCGTCGGCCTCGCCCGACAGCACGACGCGGCCGTTCGCCGAACCGACCTTGATCTTGGCGTCGGGCACGCTGGCGCGGATGGTGCTGGCCAGCTGGTCGGTATCCAGCGTCACCTCGATGTCGATGGTGCCGACAAGCTGTTTGTTCTGGTCGAAGAGCGCAATGCCGGTGGTGCCCAGATTGTTGCCGAGCACGTAGAAGGACTTGTCGGTCAGCGGATTGACGTTGGCGATCTCAGGATCGCCGATGACGATCTGGTAGAAGGCGGCGCTCGTCATGATCGTCTTGGGCTTGCCCTTGGCAACCTTGATCGAGGCGTTCTTGTTCGCCGAGACATAGACGATTTCATTGTCCGCCCTTGCCGGCGCGGTGACGCCAAGCATTGCCGCCGCCAGCGCTATCGCGCCGAGAAGACGCCATCCCCCGGCCGTCCGAAATGCATCAAACCCGAACATCTTGCCCCGTCCCCGCCGGTCCCCACCGGCTATTGCTGCAGTTCCTGCGGCGGTTCCCGTGAAGGAACCTTGTATTCCTCGACCTTGTCGCCGCGCGTCACGATCACCGTCTTGAATTTCGGCTTGTCCTCATCCTTCGTCATCGCGTTGACGAGCGAGGCGGCGCTCGCCTGCGCGTTTGCGGCAACCGACCCGCCGAAGGAGGAGATGGTCGTAAGCCCGCCTTTGCTGGCGCTGGCGTCGGCCGCGGAACGCAAGGACAGCGACAAGGAGCCGACGGTGCGAGCGAGCGCCACTTTCTGCGCCCCTTCATTGGTCACCTCGAGGGTCACCGAATTGGCGACCTGCGGCTCGGTCTTGCGTTCGTCGGCGCCCTGTCCGACCGAAAGCACCTTGGCGTCGGACACGACGATCTCGGACGTGACGGTCGAGCCGGCGGCGCCCTGCGCATTCTTGGACACTTCCTGGATATCCCCTGCGTCGCGCGTCAGCACGACGTCGACGCGGTCTCCCGGCGTGATGAAGCCGCCGACGCCGGCGATCTCATCGGTACGGATGGTGACGGCCCGCATTCCCGGCGACAGCATGTTGGAAAGGGTGGCGCGGCCGTTTGGCCCCGACAGCTTGGCGAGCAGCACCGGTTCATTGACCTCGATCGGCGACAGCACCACCCGGCTGCCGTCCGCAAGCAGCTTATCGATGGTCGGGAAAGCGCCCTGCGGCAGGGAATCCTGCGGCCACGGAATCTCGGCGAGCTGCGGCCGTCCGAGCTCCATGCCGTAGCGCAGCGGCGCTTGAGCCACCACGATGGTCTTGAACTCGACCTTGGGTTGCTGCGGGGCTTCGACCGTGACGACCTTGACCTCGGGCTGAGCCTTCGCCTGGCTCTTGACCCAGAAATCCGCCGCAAAGATCGAGATCGCGCCGAAAACGGCGGCGATGCCGATCATGGGTATGGCCCTGCCCCTCACAACGAAACCCCTGACGCCCGTGGTCTTTTGTTGGTTGGGCCTCACGCTAGGCATTAATGTTAAAGAATAAGGAACACCGGGTCTCACGGACCGCCCTATTTCGGCCGGCTTGGTTATCGAATGGTTTTGGAATAAGAGACAGTTTGATCCCTGAACGGAACAGGAACTCGTTCGCCCGTCAAAAGCGTGGCAGTATCGAGACGTGATTCGCATTACCGGACGCTAGGCCCAGCATGGACGACAGCAACGACCTCTTCGGCAAGATGGAAAAGCCGGCACAGCCGGTGCGCGCGCCCTCGCGTCCGGCCGATCCGCTGATTCAGGCCGCGAAGCGCTCGACCCCCGCCCGTGATGGCAGCGAGGGCTACAGCGCCGCCGACATCGAGGTTCTGGAAGGGCTGGAGCCGGTACGCCGCCGTCCGGGCATGTATATCGGCGGCACCGACGACAAGGCGATGCATCACCTGTTCGCCGAGGTCATCGACAATTCGATGGACGAGGCGGTGGCCGGTCACGCCACTTTCATCGACGTCGAGCTTTCCGCCGACGGCTTCCTGACCGTCACCGACAACGGCCGCGGCATCCCGGTCGATCCGCATCCGAAATTCAAGAAGCCGGCGCTCGAAGTCATCATGACGACTCTGCATTCGGGCGGCAAGTTCGACTCCAAGGTCTACGAGACCTCCGGCGGCTTGCACGGCGTCGGCGTTTCGGTCGTCAACGCGCTGTCCGACCATCTCGAGGTCGAGGTCGCGCGGGGTCGTCAGCTCTACCGCCAGCGTTTTTCCCGCGGCGTCCCGGTCAGCGGTCTTGAGCATCTCGGCGAGGTCCACAATCGCCGCGGCACCAGGACCCGCTTCCATCCCGACGAGCAGATTTTCGGCAAGGGCGCCGCCTTCGAACCGGCGCGGCTTTACCGCATGACGCGCTCGAAGGCCTATCTGTTCGGCGGCGTCGAGATCCGCTGGACCTGCGATCCGTCGCTGATCAAGGACAAGGACCAGACGCCGGCCAAGGCCGAGTTCCATTTCCCAGGCGGCCTGAAGGACTATCTCAAGGCGACGCTCGGCGACGAATTCCAGGTCACGCGCGAGGTCTTCGCCGGCAAAGGCGACAAGCAGGGCGGCCACGGTTCGCTCGAATGGGCGGTGACCTGGTTCGGCGGCGACGGTTTCCTCAACTCCTATTGCAACACCATTCCGACCCCCGAAGGCGGCACGCATGAGGCCGGCTTCCGCAATGTGCTGACGCGCGGGCTGCGCGCTTATGCCGATCTGATCGGCAACAAGCGCGCCTCGATCATCACCACCGACGACGTGATGATCTCGGCCGCCGGCATGCTGTCGGTGTTCATCCGCGAGCCGGAATTCGTCGGCCAGACCAAGGACAGGCTGGCGACGATCGAGGCGATGCGCATCGTCGAAAACGCCCTTCGCGACCCGTTCGACCACTGGCTGGCCGACAATCCGCAGGAAGCCTCGAAGCTTCTGGAGTGGGTCATCGCGCGCGCCGATGAGCGCGTGCGCCGCCGCCAGGAAAAGGAAGTCTCGCGCAAGAGCGCGGTGCGCAAGCTGCGCCTTCCGGGCAAGCTCGCCGACTGCACGCAGAACGCCGCCGCCGGCGCCGAGATCTTCATCGTCGAGGGTGACTCGGCCGGCGGCTCGGCCAAGCAGGCGCGCGACCGCGCCAGCCAGGCGGTGCTGCCGCTGCGCGGCAAGATCCTCAACGTCGCCAGCGCCGGCAACGACAAGCTCGCCGCCAACCAGCAGATTTCCGACCTGATCCAGGCGCTCGGTTGCGGCACGCGCTCGAAATACCGCGACGAGGACCTGCGCTACGACCGCGTGATCATCATGACCGACGCCGACGTCGACGGCGCGCACATCGCTTCGCTGTTGATCACCTTCTTCTATCAGGAGATGCCGAACCTGATCCGCGGCGGCCATCTCTACATGGCCGTGCCGCCGCTCTATTCGATCAGGCAGGGCGGCAAGGTCGGCTACGCCCGCGACGACGCGCACAAGGACGAATTGCTGCGCACCGAGTTCACCGGGCGCGGCAAGGTCGAGATCGGCCGTTTCAAGGGCCTGGGCGAGATGATGGCCTCGCAGCTCAAGGAGACCACGATGGATCCGAGGAAGCGCACGCTTCTGAGGGTCGATGTGATCGACGCCGAGCAGGCCACCAAGGATGCCGTCGACGCGCTGATGGGCACCAAGCCCGAGGCGCGCTTCCGCTTCATCCAGGAACGTGCCGAATTCGCCGAGGCGGACGTGCTGGATATCTGATCGCCTGCTGGTCCATAACAGTCTCCGGCACGGAGAACCGATGTGACCTGGACGCGGTTGAAAGAGCTTGTCGAGACGCCGCTGAGCGGCCTGACGCAGCCGACCCGTTCGGGCTGGATTTTTGCCCTGCGCACGGTTTCGGCCGGACTGATCGCGCTGCTTGTCGCCTACGCGCTGAAGCTCGACCATCCGCAATGGGCGATGATGACGGTGTTCATCGTCGCGCAACCAGTCGCCGGCATGGTGCTGGCAAAGGGCTTCTACCGGCTGCTCGGCACTCTGGCCGGCGGCTTGGCCGCGGTCGGCATCACATTCCTGTCCGGCGCCAATCCCTGGGTGCTGGTCACTATCCTGGCGCTCTGGATCGGCATCTGCACGCTTGTATCCTCGCTGCTGCGCAACCCGGAGGCCTATGGCGCGGCGCTTGCCGGCTACACGGCGATGATCATCAGCCTGCCGGCGCTCGGACAGCCGCATATCGTCGTCGACCTGGCGATCGCGCGCTGCGCGGAAATCGTGCTCGGCATCGTCTGCGCCGGCGTCACCAGCCGGCTGATCCTGCCGAAGCTCGCGGCCGACGCCATCATTTCCAGGTTGAAGCGCAGCATCCTCGATCTCGCCGAATATGCCGGCGGCGCCTTTTCCGGCGGCGATCCGGCAAGCCTCGCCGCGCTTCAGCGCAAGCTGATCACCGATGCTCAGACGCTCGCCGAAATGCGCACCTACGCGCGCCTGGAGGCGCCGAGCTTCGCCACGCGCGCACACCCGGTGCGGCGCACGATCGGTCAGCTTCTATGGGCGCTTTCGGCGGCGCGCGCGCTGCACAGCCACCGCAGGCCGAAGAACGCGGCGCTCATTCCCATGCGCAGCGAATTGAAAGCCTTCGTCGGCGAGCTGGCGGCGACGCCCGGCGCGCTCGACGACACGGCCCCCTGGGTGGCCCGGCTTGACGCGATCGCGGGCAAGGCCAGGGAGATGCCCGACCTGCCCAAGGATACCGGCCCGAACGATAGCGGCCCCGACGATAGTGGCGAAGACAAGGTCGGCACCATCACCCGCCTGACCATTGCCGGCGATTTCGCCGAGGCGCTGAAGCAGGTGATGCGCGGCCTTGACGCGCTTCGCTCGCCTGTCTCGCGGAAGTCGAGCGAGCGAGCCCAGCCGGCGCTGGTCGTCCACCGCGACTATCAGGCCGCATGGCGCAACGCCGTGCGCGCGGCGCTCGCGACCTTGCTCGTGGCGATCTTCTGGCTGACGACCAAATGGTCGGAAGCGGCCGGCACCGTCATTCTCGTCGCCGTCGTCTCCAGCCTGTTCGCGGCGCGCCCTGATCCCGTGCAATCCGCCTTGGGCTTCTTCACCGGAACGCTGATCGCGCTGCCTTTTGCCTTCCTGGTCGGCCAGGTCGCGCTGCCGGCGCTGCCCGGCTTCGGCTGGTTCACGCTCTTCGTCGTGCCGATCATGGTGCCCGCGGCGCTCGGCATGGCCAATCCCCGCCATGTCGGCGTCGCCACCGCTTTCGCCATCAACTTCCTCGCCTTCCTCAGCCCGCATCAGCAGATGATCTACGATCCCGGGCCGTTCTTCGCCGGCTCGGCCTCGATCCTGGTCGGCATCCTGATTGCCATCGGCGTCTTCATCGTCGTGCTGCCCGCCGATCCCTGGGGCACCGTGGAGCGCATCTCGCAGGCGATGCGCGAGGATCTGGCGCGGCTTTGCCTGCATGAGCGTATTCCCCGGCGCTCGGCCTTCGAAAGCCTCGCCTATGACCGGATCAACCAGTTGATGCCGCAGGTGCAGCAGACCGGCCGCAAGGGCGATCCCATTCTTGGCGGAAGCATCGCCGCCGTCACCGTCGGGCTGGAGGTGCTGCGGCTGCGCCACGCGCAACTGAACTCCACCGTCCCGCACGAAACAGTCGAGTCCATCGGCAACTTCCTGCGCGGCCTGGCGCGCGAATTGCTGTTCAGGCGGCCGGGTGAGCCACAGACCGCGACCGTCGCGGTGGCGAGGCAATATGCGGCCAGCATCGCCCAGCGCAGCGACCGGCTCGACATGCTGCAGATCGCCGCCTCGCTGCGCATCATCGCCGCGGCGATGGAGGATTACCCGGATTTCTTTGCGAAGGGTCGCGCTTGAACAATTCGGGCGTGTCGCGTTTCAGGTCGGATCGTTTCGGGAATGGTTCCTTGATAACTGGTCGACACTTTATAGGGTGGACACATGGCGCTCAAACGGATGGACAACATAGGAATCGTCGTCGAGGACCTCGACGCGACGATTGATTTCTTTCGCGAGCTCGGCCTCGAGTTCGAGGGGCGCGCCATAATCCAGGGAGAATGGGCCGGACGTGTCACCGGGCTCGGCGATCAGAACGTCGAGATTGCGATGATGCGCACGCCGGACGGCCACAGCCGGCTCGAGCTGTCCCGCTTCATCAGGCCGCCTGTCGTCGCCGATCACCGCAACGCCCCGGTGAACGCCCTGGGCTATCTCCGCGTCATGTTCGCCGTGGACGATATCGACGACACGCTTGCGAGGCTTCGCAAGCGCGGCGCCGAGCTCGTCGGCGAAGTGGTCCGGTATCAGGACGTCTATCGGCTCTGCTACATCCGCGGGCCTGAAGGGCTTCTCATCGGCCTCGCCCAGGAGCTCGGATGAGCCTTGAACATGCGCTTTAGGCCGCTGCGATCGCCAGCGCGTGCCCGCGCGCATTTTCCCGCAGGGCGTCGAGATGGATCGATTTCACCAGCCCGGCAAGATCGCCCTCTGCCGATTGGCCTCCGAGTTCCTTCAGCATCAGCCAGCTCACTTCCTGCACGCCGGCGACACGCCGGCCGTTGGCGACCTCGCGCCATACTTTCAGCGCGCGCAGGATTATGCCATGCGTCGCCGGCGCAAGTCCGGCGCTGCGGAACAGCGCCTGCAGCGCAACGTCATGCCCGCCGGCGAGAAGCGCCGTCACCCGCTGCTCGGACTGCTGGGCCAAAGCCACCAGCGTCGAGCCGAAGAAGTCCACCTTGCCATGCGCGATGGTGCGGATGATGAAACTTGCCGTGAGGTCGCCGCGCAGTCTCAGATGCTCGATCAGCGCGGCATGCTCTTCCATGCGCGTCCCCTCGATCAGCGTGACCGAGGCTTTCACGCAGGCGTCGCGCATCACGCGATCGGCGCGCGCCGCCCCCATCATCGCCAGCACCAGCGGCGAACCTTTCAGGGTCTCGCCGAGCTTGACCAAAAGCATGTGCCGGCAATCGGCGGGCAGGCGCTGATCGGCAATCAGCGCCTCGCGCACCAGCGGCAGGTGGCCGTGGCGCTCGGCCATGCGGCGGAAACTCAGCGAAGCAATCTCGGCGCCGCTGTTGCCGACCAGCGCGGCGCAGGCTTCCGGCTCGCCGATCTCGGCGATCGCCGCCGCCAGCGACATCGACACGACCGGGCGGTTGGCGATCAGCTTTTGCGTCGCCTTCTGGCCACAGGCGACGCGTTCGACCAGATCGGCATCGGTAAGCAGCGGCGAACGCGCCAGCACCAGCGCCGCCACTTCCGGCTGGTCGGCAGCCAGGGCGCTGATCACCTGCGGCGGCGCGTGATGGCTCATCGACAGCGCCTCGGCAAGCGCCTGGCGAACCTTGGAGGAAGCGTCGTCCAGAAGCAGCGTGAGGGCCGCCTCGGCGGCGCAGCGGTCCTCGAACGGCAGATCGGAATTGACATAGGCGCGCGCCAGCGCGCTCGCGGCGGCGGCCCGCTCGGAAACCCTTGCCGTATCAATCCACTTTAGAAAGTGCGAAACAACCATACCGACCAGCTACGCCCTCGCCGGAATTATTCCGGCCCCGTTGTGAACGGTAGGCCGGAAATGGTTTACGAACGGTTCACCATGTTTCTTAACCGGCTTGATGGCAGCGCGGCCAACGCCTATCAAGCACGGGCATTGGAGGAGATCGAACCATGGCCGGGCTTTATCTGGAAGAGTTTGTCGTCGGCCATGTCTTTCACCACACGCTGCGCAAGACGGTGACCGAGAGCGACAACATGCTGTTTTCGGTGATGACGCTGAATCCGCAACCTCTGCACATCGATTTCGACTTCGCCGCGAAAACCGAATGGGGCAAGCCGCTGGTGAATTCGCTATTCACGCTCGGCCTGATGATCGGCATTTCGGTGAACGACATCACCGTCGGCACCACTGTCGCCAATCTCGGCATGAAGGAAACGGTGTTCCCACACCCCGTCTTCCACGGCGACACCATCCGGGTGGAGACCACGGTCGTCTCGTTGCGCGAATCCAAGTCGAAGCCTGATCGCGGCATCGTCGAGTTCGAGCACCGCGCCTACAATCAGAATGATGTTCTCGTCGCCAGATGCACAAGGCAAGCGATGATGCTGAAAAAGGCTGCCTGATGCGCTCGCTGCTGTTCGTGCCCGGCGATTCCGAGCGGAAGCTGGAAAAAGGGTTTGGCGCAGGCGCCGACGTGGTCATCGTCGATCTCGAGGATTCCGTCGCCGCCGCCAACAAGGTCGCGGCGCGCGACGTTGCGGCGCGCTTCATCTCCAGCCAAAAGCAGCAGACGCGCTCCGCCATCTACGTCCGGGTCAACGACCTGTCCACCGGCTTTACCGACGCCGACCTCGCGGCGCTCGTCCCTGCGAAGCCCGACGGCATCATGCTGCCGAAGTCGAACACCGGGCAGGACGTCCAGCAACTGGCGGTGAAGCTTCGGGTGCATGAAGCCGAAAGCGGGCTGCCGGACGGCGGCATCAAAATCCTGCCGATCATCACCGAAACCGCGACGGGCGTGCTGGCAGCGGCCAGCTATGCCGGCGCGAGCGCGCGGCTCGCCGGCGTGACCTGGGGCGCCGAGGACTTGTCGGCCGCGATCGGCGCGCGCTCGACCCGCGACGAGAACGGCCGCTACACCGACGTGTTTCGCCTGGCGCGCGCCATGACCGTTCTGGCGGCCGGCGCTGCGGAAGTCGCTGCCGTCGACACCGTCTTTCCCGATTTCCGCGACATGGCCGCCTTCGAGAAGGAATGCCGTGAGGCCGAGCGCGACGGCTTCACCGGCAAGATGGCGATCCATCCGGCGCAGGTGCCGGTCATCAACGCCGCCTTCACGCCGTCCGCTGAAGCGGTCGGGCTATCGCAGGCGATCGTCGACGCCTTCGCGGCGGCGGGAAACCCGGGCGTCGTCGGCATCGGCGGCAAGATGTACGACCGGCCGCATCTGCGGCTGGCCGAACGGCTGCTCGCGCGCGCCAGGGCCGCAGGCGTATCCGCCTGACCGCTACCAGACCATCGGGATCAGTTTGTAGCGAACGCGCGCGGCGTAATCGTCATAGCCCCGCAGGCCAGTCCGCAAGGTCTTTTCCTCGATGAAGGTGCGGATGGCGAGCAGGACGATGAAGACGAGCACCGATGCCAGCCCCCACCAGGAGCCGAGAAGCAGCGCCGTGCCGGCGAAATAGAGTATGGCGCCCGCATACATAGGGTGGCGGACATAGGCGTACGGCCCGGTGGTGATCACCTTCTGCCCGCGCTCGTCCTGGATCTTCACGACAGGTGCGGCGAAGCTGTTTTCCAGCATTGTGAGATAGCAGATCAAGATGCCGACGAGCAGGATCAGCATGCCGATCGCCTGCGCCCAGACTGGTACTGGCGACCAGCCGAAACGGATGTCGAGCCCCATCAGCGCCAGCCAGGCGAAGATGCCGAGCAGCAATATGCTCAGCAGGATCTTGTCGGCCGCAGTCTGGGTCTTCTGGATCGGGGGACGGAGGCGTTCATTCATCAGGCCTGGATCGCGCCGGGCCAGTGCCACCCCCATGGTAAGACTCAGCCCGACCATCACGACCATGTACACCCAGGCGCCGATCCAGTGCAGGGTGCCGGCCGACAGGAACAGCAGCACGCCCATGACGCCGAACCATATGAATGTCTGGAAAACCAACCTCGAGATCATGACCAACCTTCCGTGACGTGCCCCCGCCGCTATTGGTCGAATCCGACCAGTGGTCTATTATACCGACCGACGGTCTACTCTCAAGTGCAATCGGCGCCGGGCATCTGGACGAAAACGGCCGCCGCGTGCACAAGGTTTCGTCATGCCACGTATCATCAAGCACCCGGAGCTCAGGCGAGAAGAGCTGCTGGACCATGCCCAGGCACTGTTCCTGACACATGGCTACGACAGAGCGAGCCTCAACGACGTCATCGCCGCCGCCGGCATCTCGAAGGGCGCCTTCTATCACTACTTCGCCTCCAAGGAGGCCCTGCTGGAGGCGCTCGCCGAGCGTTTCGCAAGGCAAGCGCTCGCCGGCGTTCAGGATGTAATCCGCGATCCGGCGCTCGATCCGCTTGGACGCCTCAATGCCTTGCTCGCGAAGTCACGGCAGGCCAAGGTCGAGACCGCGGCGGAAGCCTGGGCGCTGTTCGAGACAATGTTCCGGCCCGAAAACCTGGTGCTGTTTCACCGCATCAACCTGGCGGCCAGCGCGGCCTTTTCGCCCTTGCTGGTCGAAATCATCAGGCAGGGTGTCGAGGACGGGACGTTCCGCACCTTCGATCCGGAAGGCGTCGCCGACATCGTGATGCAATTCGGCATGGCCACGCACGACGTGATCGCCAAGGCATTCGCCGGCGGCAGCGATGCCGATATGGACATTGCGATCGAAACCCTGGAAAGGCGCGTCAGGCTCTACGAGATCGCGCTCGACCGCATCCTGGGGCTTCCCGACGGCAGCATCCGGATCGGCGAGCCCGGCTATGTGCGCACCGTCATGACAGCGCGTCGTGCTAATCCTGCCGTCGGCGCCGACGCACGGTCTTCGAAGAATAGTGAGCCAGGCCGCGCCTCTTTGCGGCGTCCGTAGATCGCCTACCCGGCCCAGGGGCCGGCATAGTCGGCATAGAGCTTTGCCGGATCGGGCCGCGGCCGCTCCGGCGCCGGCCCCTGGTATGAGCCGATATGGACGAAGCCGACGACGCGCTCCTGCGGCGACAGCCCGAGGATCGCCCTGCCCTCGGCGACGTCGGAGTACCAGTTGCTGATCATGTTGGTGCCATAGCCCAGCGCGTTGGCCGCGATCATCAGGTTCAACGCCGCCATGCCGCCCGACAGGAACATCTCCCATTGCGGGATCTTCGGGTTTTCCTTCGGCACCGACACGACGCCGATTACCAGCGGCGCGCGCGAGAAGCGCGCCAGCTCCTGGTTGCGCCGGCCCTCCGGCAACGGCCCCTCGCGCTGCTCGGCAAGCGCCGCCAGCTTCCTGCCGATCTCGATGCGCGCCTCGCCGCGATAGAGGATGAAGCGCCAGGGCTCCAGCCTGCCGTGGTCGGGAACGCGCGAGGCGGCCGCGATCATCGTCGCGATCTCGGCGTCGCTCGGCGCCGGTACCTTGAGGTCGGGGATCGGCGCGGAATTGCGGGTGAGCAGGAAATCGATGATCGGCGACGCCATGGGCGCAAGTCTCCTGGAAGGCATTCGATTTTGAGCTGAAGCACGCCATCGGGAGGTCGGGCGGCTCGGGCGGTGGCGTTTTGCGCCGGATAAGAAGCAGCCGAAGGAAAGCAGCGCGCTCCTAGGCCTTGAAATTGCCACCGCCTTGGGCTTCAACGCAAGGCATGTTTGAGGGGACACTGCGCCTTTTCGTGATCGCACTCGTCGCTGCGTTGTTCGCGGTGCCAGTTTCCTTTGCGTTGGCCCAGAACGCCAACGATGTCGGCGACCTCAAGCTTCCAGGCATTTCGAGCTACGCGACGCCGAAGGCGGAAGGACCGCTGTCGCTTGGCAGTGGCGGCGCCGTCACCCTGTCGGCCCAGCTGACCGACAAGGGCGCGGACATCTCCCGCGGCATCGTCTGGCGCGTCTTCAAGCCGGAACCGACCGGCGACGGCAAACTGCCGATGGTGGCGTCCGCCCATGGCGGCACGGCTGTTTTCCAGCTCGCCCCCGGCAGCTATCTCGTCCATGCCTCCTATGGGCGCGCCGGCGCCACCAAGCGCATCACCGTCGGCAAGGAAGCCAAGCGCGAAAGCCTTGTGCTCGATGCCGGCGGCCTGAAGCTCGACGCGGTGACGTCCGGCGGCGCCCCGATCCAGTCGAAGAAATTGCGCTTCTCGATCTATGAAGGCGAGGCCGCGGCCAATGGCGACCGCGCGCTGATCGCCCCTGACGTCGCGCCGAACACCGTGGTGCGGCTGAATGCCGGCACCTACCATGTCGTGTCCACCTACGGCGCGGTCAACGCCGTCATCCGCTCGGACATCCGTGTCGAGGCCGGCAAGCTGACCGAGGCGACCGTCGAGCACCGTGCCGCCGAGCTGACGATGAAGCTGGTGCGCGAGCCCGGCGGCGAAGCCATCGCCGACACGTCCTGGTCGCTGCTCAACGAAAGCGGCGATCCGATCAAGGAAGCGGTCGGCGCCTTCGCCTCGATGGTGCTGGCCGAGGGCCAGTACACCATCATCGCCAAGAACCGCGACCGCATCTACCAGAAGGACTTCACGGTCGTCGCCGGCCAGAACCAGGAAATCGAGGTCGTGGCCAACGAATCGGCCGCCATCGATCCCAACGAAGGCGCCGATTAGAGCGTTTCACCGTTTCACGGAAACGGCGAACCGCTCTATCTCTTTGTTTTTATGCAATTCCAGACGGAAAACCGCCCACACTTTTCCTGGAATTGCTCTAAAACGCGTCGCGCAGAAACGGATTCAGGCGACGCGCTTTAGGTCCTTTGTTTGATGCATGTCGTTGCCGCAAAACCGAGGTCACTTTTGCGCGACATGCATTAATCCCGTTAGTCAGGCCGCCTTGCGCATCCGCTTGGGCAGGAACGGCACGCGGCCACGCGGTGCGGCCGGGATCGCCAGGTCGAAGACCGCGCGGTAGAGTCGGTCGAGCAGCGCCTTGCGCTCGCGCAGCGGTTCGAGCTCGCTCCATCTCAGCACGTCGCCTATCCGCACCTCGATTGTCCTGCCTGACAGGCGTGCGAACTCGCGGATGAGCAGGGAAAGACGCAGCGTCAACGATGCCTTGCCGATGAACTTGGCCACGCGGTTGTCGCGCTCGGCCATGTTCATCGGACCGCTGACGAGGTGGAACAGACGCCCGTTCTGGCCGGAAAAGTGCATCGGGATGACAGAGGCCTTGGCCTCCTGAACCAGCTTGGCTGGAAATATCTTCCATGGCAGGTCGATGGCGCGGCCGAAGACCTTGGGCGCCGTGGCGACACCGCCAGCCGGGAAGATCACGATGGTGACGCCTTCCTTCAACAGCCGCACCGCTTCATGGCGCACCGCCATATTGTTCTTCAGCGCCTCTTTAGTTTCGGAAAAATCGATCGGCAGCGAATAGGGCTCCATCTCGCGGATCCGGAGCAGATCCTTGTGGATCATGACCCGGAACGGCCGGCCGAGCTGCTCGACAAGCGACAGCACCGCAATGCCGTCGCCGATGCCGAAGGGATGGTTCGCGACGATGACCAGCGGCGTGTCCGGCAACTCCGCCGGCGGCCATTGCACGGCGTTGCGGACCTTGACGTCGATCAATTCCAGCATGCGGCTGAACACGCGGTCGCCGGTCGGCACCACGTGGCGGCGCCAGAAATCGTAAAGCACGGCGAAGCGGTCGCGGCCCGACAGGCCCTCGACGGAATGGATGAACCAGCGCGTCAGCACCGGCTGATGCGGGTTGGCGTAGGACAGCTCGGGAAAACGTCTTTCCCGCAGTTTCAATTTGAGCATGGCGGCTGGTTACAAGGCAGGCGTGACAGGCGTGTGAAAATGGCGGTGGACACGCCACCGCCATTCAGAACGTGCCGCTATGTCAGGCGGCGCGGCGCTTGCGGTCGGGCGAAACCGCTTCATCGGAAAGCTGCTTCACCGCATCGTCGAGCTTCAGCGATTCCTGGTCGCGGGAGCCCAGCCGGCGGATATTGACGGTTTCCTCTTCGGCTTCGCGCTTGCCGCAGACGAGGATGACCGGCACCTTGGCCAGGGAATGCTCGCGCACCTTGTAGTTGATCTTCTCGTTGCGCAGATCGGTCTCGGCCAGCAGCCCCGCAGCCTTCAGCCGCTCGACGACCTTGATGGCGTATTCGTCCGCATCCGAGGTGATCGTCGCCACCACCACCTGCAGCGGCGCGAACCACAGCGGGAAATGGCCGGAATAGTTCTCGATCAGGATGCCGAGGAACCGCTCCATCGAGCCGCACACCGCGCGATGCACCATCACCGGCTGCTTCTTCTCCGAATCCGAGCCGATATAGAAGGCGCCGAAGCGCTCCGGCAGGTTGAAGTCGACCTGCGTGGTGCCGCATTGCCATTCGCGGCCGATGGCGTCCTTCAGCACATATTCGAATTTCGGCCCGTAAAAGGCGCCCTCGCCCGGATTGATCGAGGTCTTGATGCGGTTGCCGGAGCGCGCGCGGATCGTCTCCAGCACGTTGCTCATGATCGCTTCGGCATGGTCCCAGGCCTCGTCGGTGCCGACCCGCTTGTCCGGCCGGGTCGACAGCTTCACGCTGACCTCGTCGAAACCGAAATCGGCATAGGTCGACAGGATCAGGTCGTTGATGCGCAGGCATTCGGCCGCGAGCTGCTCCTCGGTGCAGAAGATATGCGCGTCGTCCTGCGTGAAGCCGCGCACGCGCATCAGCCCGTGCAGCGCGCCCGACGGCTCGTAGCGATGCACATTGCCGAACTCCGCAAGCTTCACGGGCAGTTCGCGGTAAGACTTCAACCCATGCTTGAAGATCTGCACATGGCCGGGACAGTTCATCGGCTTCAGCGCGAAGACGCGGTCGTCGTCGGTATCGTCGCCGGCAACCGTCACCTTGAACATCGCATCGCGATACCAGCCCCAGTGGCCCGACGTCTCCCACAGGCTCTTGTCCAGCACCTGCGGCGCGTTGACTTCCTGATAGCCGTGCTCGTCGAGGCGGCGGCGCATGTAGTTGATCAGGTTCTGCACCATCTTCCAGCCCTTGGCGTGCCAGAAGACGACGCCGGGTCCCTCTTCCTGGAAATGGAACAGATCCATCTCGCGGCCGAGCTTGCGGTGGTCGCGCTTCTCGGCCTCTTCCAGCAGCGTCTGGTAGGCATCGAGCTGCGCCTGGTCGGCAAAGGCAGTGCCATAGATGCGCGTCAGCATCGGATTGTTGGAGTCGCCGCGCCAATAGGCACCAGCCACCTTCATGAGCTTGAAGGCATTGCCGATCTGCCCTGTCGAGGCCATATGCGGACCACGGCAGAGATCGAACCAGTCGCCCTGCGCGTAGATCTTGAGATCCTGGTCTTCCGGAATGGCGTCGATCAGCTCGAGCTTGTAGCGCTCGCCCTTGTCGGAAAAGACCTTCTTCGCCTTCTCTCGCGACCAGACTTCCTTGGTGAACGGCTTGTTGCGCGCGATGATCTCGCGCATCTTCTTCTCGATCACCGGGAAATCGTCCGGCGTGAACGGCTCGTTGCGCGCGAAGTCGTAATAGAACCCGTTCTCGATCACCGGCCCGATCGTCACCTGCGTTCCCGGCCACAGCTCCTGCACGGCCTCTGCCAGCACATGCGCCGTATCGTGGCGGATGAGCTCCAGCGCGCGCGGATCCTCGCGGGTGATGATCTCGACCTTGCCGGACGTGCCGAGCGGATCGGAAAGATCGCGAACGGTGCCGTCGAGGCTGTAGGCGACAGCCTTCTTGGCCAGCGACTTGGAGATCGATTCGGCAAGACCAGCGCCGGTCAGCGCTGAGTCATACTCGCGGACGGAACCATCGGGAAATGTCAGGGAAACGGAATTCGGCATCAGGGTTCTCCTATCCAGTCCCGCAAACGAGCGCGGGTGGTGAAATGCATGCCGCAGGATGCGACGCGGCACGCAGAAGGTTAGCCGGAGGCGCCAATCAAGGGGATGATGGCCAGCGGCGCGGTTTTAGAGGCAGTGTCGCGCGAGGTAAAGAGCGGCCGTCAGGAAATGTCGGGAGCGATGCCGCAGGCTGCTCGCGAAGGCTTGTGAACAAAGCGCGACGCAGCTTGTATAGCCGCATGGAAGACGCATCGCCCAGCCGAACCGCCCTGCGCGTCGCGCGCCTGAGGGCTCTTCATCAGTTCTCGCCGCAGGCAGCGCTGTTTCGCGATCCTTATGCGAGCGCAATCCTGGGCGATGCCGCGCCCGGCGCGCAGGAGCTGCATGAGGAGGACGAACATGACCGTCGCATGCGGCTGTTCGTGGCGTCACGCGCCCGCCTCGCCGAGGATTGGCTGGCGGCAGCGGTGCGGAGCGGCATCCGCCAGGTCGTGGTGCTCGGTGCCGGCCTCGACACCTTTTCGCTGCGCAATCCGTATCCGGACATCGCGGTGTTCGAGGTTGATCATCCGGCCACACAGGCCTGGAAGCGCCAACGTATCGCCGAGGCCGGTCTTGCCGAGCCGGCCGGCGTAACCTTCGTGCCGGTCAATTTCGAACGCCAGAGTCTACCCGGGGAATTGGCGGCGGCGGGTTTGAAGCCGACCGAACCGGGATTCTTCATCTGGCTGGGGGTCGTGCCCTATCTGACGCGCGACGCGATTTTTGCCACGCTTGCCTATATCGCCCGCATCCCTGGCTCCGAAGTGGTCTTCGACTACAGCGAACCGGCCGAGAACCGCGACGAGGCGGCTTGGGCAACGCGTGCCTTTTATGCGGCGCGTGTCGCGGCTATCGGCGAGCCCTGGATCAGTTTCTTCGATCCTGTTGAGTTGGCGAAGTCCCTCACCGAGCTCGGCTTCGACGAAATCGAGGATCTCGAGAGCGGCGAGATCGCCGCGCGTTTTGCCAGGTCTCCCGCTACCGCCCGAAGCAATTCCGGCGGGCACATCCTGCGCGCCCGCCGCAGCGCCTGAGACAAACTACTTCACCAGTTGCGGCAGATCCTTCAGGAACGCCGCCCGCGTCGCCAGGCCCTTCGGCTTGTCGGTACGCTTGGCGTCGACGACCAGCCTGGCAAAGACGACGCGGCGGCCATTCTTCTCGGCCCAGCCGACGAACCAGCCGAGCGAGTGTTTGCCGTCCTGGCCGAGCCTGGTGCTGCCGGTCTTGCCTTGCACGGTCCAGTCCCCTGCCGGGAAGATCGGCAGGATCGCCCTGGTCATCTCATGCGCCTTCGCCGACACCGGCATCTTGCGGGCGAGCAGTTGGCGCAGGAAAGCCGTCTGTTCGACCGGCGATATCTCGAGCGAGGAATTGATCCAGGATTGCGTCAGCCCGTTGTCCTTGCCGGCATCGCCCGAAACGTCCTTGTTGCCATAGCCGAATTTCGACACGTAGGAGGCGAACTTCTCCGCCCCGAGACGCCGCGTGACCTCGCGCGAGTACCAGACGATGGAATCGCGTTCCCAGACAGTCGGATCGACGGTCTTCTGGTCGCGCTTCGCCGCCTTGAACTCCGGCTTGTAGTCCCAGCTCGGCGTGTGCTGGTCGCTCAGTATGCCGGCATCGTAGCCGATCAGCGCGAGCGGCACCTTGAACGTCGAGGCCGGGCTGACGCGCTTGTCGCACACGCCGTCCTGGTAAAGCGTTTCGCCGCTCTGTGAGTCCTGGATCAGCGTGCAGTGGATATCCTGGAGCGGCGCCGATTGCGCCCGCACCGGCAAACCCAGCATCCAGGCCAGAAGGAAAAGGACGATGGCAAAAATAAAGGGATAGCGGTCCATCTGGCGCATGGCGAAGTCACTCCGGAATGAGATTACGGCAGCGGCTTAGCGAGGCGACTTGTCTCGATTTTGTCTCAAATTCGCAGTGTTTGTGCAGCCTCGCGTTAACCCTACCAGATCGTAAAATTCGACGATCATGGTCGCTCGGTTATCAGACTTCGGCTTCGCCGCGTTTCTTACCGATCCGCCAGTAGCGCCAGGGCATGAACCAGACATAGCGCTGGGCAAGCATCTCCGGCACGCGGTCGATGCCGTGCGTTCCGAACGGCCCGCAGCGCAGGACCCGGAACAGCCCCATCCAGCCGCCGGCCCACAAGCCATGCCGGGCGATCGCCTCATGCGCGTATTCGGAGCAGGTCGGCAGGTGCCGGCAGCTGTTGCCGACGAAGCCTGAGAGCGTCAGTTGATAGAGGCGCACGAGCGATGTGCCGAGTACGCGCCCGGGCGTCTTGCGCCATGGCCCCGGCCAGTTGCGCCCGCGCTGCACCGGCCGGACGCCATGTGTATGCCCGGAATGGTCGCCCATTGCTCCGCAGCCTGTTTCACTGCGCGATAGATGTGGGCTCCGACGCCGAAACGCAATGGATTTCACCCTCAAGGCCTGGAGCGCCGGATGGGATGGCTGCCGGTCCATGGGCGATGATGAGAGGCAAGATCGCGACAGTTATGGTGGCCGCCGCGCACGACTTCGCCGTGCCACTGGAAGGTCGCTATCCGTATCACGTCGCTGAAAATGGCCAGGAACTCGTTCATGGCAGGTCTCCTTCGAAACGGATTAGACTGCCGCTGGCCTTCCTTCTCAAACGAGTATAATTTCCGCTTCGGATAACTTGAGGTTATGCGAAATGAAGCGAGGACGGCTGCCGCTGACGGCGCTCAGGAGTTTTGAGACGGCCGGCCGGCATTTGAGCTTCAGCCGCGCGGCCGAGGAGCTTTATGTTTCGCAAGCCGCGATCAGCCGGCAGATCCGCGAGCTCGAAGCCTTCCTGCGCCAACCGCTGTTTGTTCGCCTCCACCGCCGCGTCGAACTGACGGATGCGGGACAAAGGCTGCTCGACCGATTGGTCAGAAGCTTCGACGACATCGACCGCGTGCTTTCCGAGCTGACGGCCTCGCCGGCGCAATCGGTGGTCCGCGTCAGCGTCGAGCCATCGCTGGCAGCCGTCTGGCTGGTGCCGCGGCTTAACCGCTTTCGCCAATTGCGACCCGACATCGACGTGTCCCTCGAAGTCGATCCACGTCCGATCGAGTTCCGCAGCGACCAGCCCGAGCTCGCCTTGCGTTTCAGCGCGCACGCCACCTCATGGCCGCGCAGCGAGGCCGAGCGCCTGGCCTCGACCGTCGATTCTCCGGTTCTGTCGCCGGCGCTGCTGGCCGCTGGCCCTCCGCTGGAAAAGCCGATCGACCTTCGCCATTACACGCTGCTGCATGAGGAAAACCGCCAGGGTTGGGCGCGCTGGTTCCAGGCCGCCGGCGTGCCCGCCGACGCGGTCCCCGCGCGTGGCCCGATGCTGGCCGACGTCTCGCTTTCCAAGCAGGCCGCGCTGCTTGGCCACGGCGTGGCGCTTGGCGATCTCTTGCAGATCGGCGAGGAACTCGCGTCAGGCACTTTGATCAAACCGTTCGATATCGATGTCGCTTCCGGCGCCTACTGGCTGGTGGCGAGGAGCTTGGCGGATCTGCCGGAACCCGCCAAGGCGTTCGCCGACTGGATACGAAGCGAATTCGCGGTGACCAGAAGAGCTGCCTAGCCCTATCCTTAGGCCGCCTGTCCGGCGCGCTTCTTCTCGATCTGGCCGATCGCGTCGACCACCGCGTCGAAGGTCAGCATGGTCGAGGCGTGGCGCGCCTTGTAGTCGCGCACCGGCTCCAGATATTTGAGGTCGGCGAAACGGCCTTCCGGCGGCGCGCCGTTCTCCTTGAGCATCCTCAGCATGGTTTCGCGCACGGCGCGCAGTTCGTCGGCGCGGGCGCCGACCACATGCTGGGCCATGATCGACGACGAGGCCTGGCCGAGCGCGCAGGCCTTCACGTCATGGGCGAAATCGGTCACCACGTCGCCGTCCATCTTGAGGTCGACGGTCACCGTCGATCCGCACAATTTGGAATGCGCCCTGGCCGTCGCGTCGGCATCGTCGAGCCGGCCGATCCGCCCTATGTTTCCGGCGAAGCCGAGAATTTTCGCATTGTAGACGTCGTCGATCATATTTTTCCAATCCGTCGCCGCCCAGCGAACAGGCTTTGCCGCTCTCGCGTCTTCCTTTCGCTCCGCTGTAACCATATATAATGGTCGCAGTCGGGCATCGACAAGGCGATCAAAAGCCGCTGTCTTTGCTCATATGTTCACGCCGCTTGCGGGATGGAAATGGGCGATTTTCACCCAAAAGGTCGTGGTCCGTTCAACTCGTCCCACCTTTGAGTGGGACTACGGGAGACGCCTTTATGGATGCCGTCATCAAGAAAATCATGCCCCCTTCCGAATACTTGGAAAAGCCAGTCACCGACCGGCCGACCGAGGCGGAGGTCGAAGTTGCCGTGCGCACGCTTTTGCGCTGGACCGGCGACAATCCTGAACGCGAAGGCCTGATCGATACGCCGAAGCGTGTCACCAAAGCCTTCCGCGAAATGTTCAACGGCTACGACATGTGCCCGGCCGACGAGCTTGGCCGCACCTTCGAGGAGGTTGCCGGCTATGACGATCTCGTGATCGTCAGGGACATAAAGTTCCATTCGCATTGCGAGCACCACATGGTGCCGATCATCGGCAAGGCGCATGTCGGCTATCTGCCGGACGGCAAGGTCGTTGGCCTGTCGAAGATCGCGCGTGTCGTCGACATCTTCGCGCATCGCCTGCAGACGCAGGAAGCGATGACGGCGCAGATCGCCGGCGTCATCCAGGACGTGCTCAACCCGCGCGGCGTCGCCGTCATGCTCGAGGCCGAGCATATGTGCATGGCCATGCGCGGCATCCGCAAGCAGGGCTCGACCACGCTGACCTCGACCTTCACCGGCGTCTTCAAGGACACGCCGGAGGAGCAGATCCGCTTCGTCACCATGGTGCGCGCCGGCGGCTGATTGCCGGCCCTCGCCGGCCCAAACACATAAGGACCGGCGATGTCGGCACTGCAATTCCCGAAGGCCCCATCTGACAAGAAGGCGCTGGAGGAAGGTTCTGTCCTTTCTCCGCGCTTCGATGCCGCGGGCCTCGTCACCGTCGTCGTCACCGATGCCGGCGACGGCATGCTGTTGATGGTCGCGCATATGAATGCCGAGGCGCTGTCGCTTACGCTGGAGACCGGCATCGCCCACTACTGGTCGCGCTCCCGCAACGCGCTGTGGAAGAAGGGCGAGACCTCCGGCAATTTTCAGCACATCGTCGAGATGCGCACGGATTGTGACCAGGACGCGATATGGTTGCGCGTGAAAGTGTTGGGCCAGGACGCAACTTGTCACACCGGTAGACGTTCCTGCTTTTATCGGACGGTGGGGCTGAACGACGGCAGAGCGACGCTTGCCGACGACGGCAGCAAGCCGCTGTTCGATACGGACCAAACGTATCGGAAGCCTCTGTGAACCGTTCAATATTCACAAACCACTCATATTCATTATTCTCAAACATCCTTGTGGTACAAGGGATATGGGACACGGGAGATCGTGATGCTCGAATGGGCGTCATTGCGCAGCAGACCTGACGTTCGGGAGGCCAACGGCCCCGCATCGTCCGGCGGCGTGCCCGATCCGAAGCCTGGCAGGAAAACAGGGATCTCGCTGGCGCTGGGCGGCGGATGCGCCCGCGGCTGGGCCCATATCGGCGTGCTGCGCGCGCTCGACGAGGCCGGCATCGAAGTGTCGATGATCGCCGGCACGTCGATCGGCGCCCTGGTCGGCGGCTGCTACCTTGCCGGCAAGCTCGACGAGTTGGAAGAGTTCGCCAGAAGCCTGACCAAGCGGCGCATCTTCGGCCTTCTCGATCTCAATCTGGGCGGCAGCGGCCTGTTCGGCGGCATGAAGCTCGATCGGCGCCTGCGCGAGCACCTCGACGGCGCCCGCTTCGAGGACCTGTCGAAACCCTTCGTCGCCGTCACTTCCGAAATCCGCACCGGCCATGAGATCTGGCTGTCGAGCGGCTCGCTCGTCACCGCCATGCGCGCCTCCTATGCGCTGCCGGGCGTCTTCGAGCCGGTCGCCTGCAACGGGCGCATGCTGGTCGACGGCGCCCTGGTCAATCCAGTGCCGGTGTCGGTCTGCCGCGCTTATGAGCAGCCGCTCGTCGTGGCGGTCAACCTGCACTACGACCTGTTCGGTCGCGCCGCTGTCATCAAGCACAGCGCCGGGGAACTTCTCGTCGAAAACGACGCGCCGCGTCCCGGCCAGGTCAATCCCCAATCGCACCAGACACGCCTTGGCATCACCGGCGTCATGGTCGAGGCCTTCAACATCATCCAGGACCGGATTTCGCGCGCGCGTCTCGCCGGCGATCCGCCGGACATGTCGCTGCAGCCCAAGCTCAGCCATATCGGCCTCACCGAATTCCACCGGGCAGACGAGGCGATCAGCCTGGGCTACCAGGCGACGAAGTCGCAGATCAACGAACTGACCCGGCTGCAGTCCGTGCTCATGTGAATTCCCGCTATCGTCGTTACGCCAGCGCCGCATCGCTGATGCGGAACTGCACCGTGCGGTTGCCGTTCCAGTAATTGCCCGACAGTGAACCGGCGATGTGCACGGTCCTGCCCCTGTTTTTAAACAGGAATTCGCCGAGCGCCGTGTCGACGGCGCGGAACGCGATGGCCTGAATGTTGCCGCCGCTTTGCGACTGCAGGTCCACCCGGATGTGGTTGGTGCCGATCGCGCGCGCGTCGGCCAGCCGGTGCCGCGGCAGCACGAATACCGGCGCGATGTGCCCGGCGCCGAATGGCCCGGCTTTCTCCAGCGCGTCGAGCAGCGCGATCGTGGCGCCCTCGGCAGCCAAGGCGCCGTCGATCGCCAGGCTTTCCTCGTTCTGAAGCCGGAACACGTCGGCCGCGGCGCGCTCCTCGAAGAAGGCGCGCAATTCGCCGAGCTTGGCGCGCTCGACGGTGATGCCGGCGGCCATCGCATGGCCGCCGCCCTTGACGATCAGCCCGGCCTCGGCTGCCTCGCGCACCAGCCGACCGAGATCGAAGCCGGTCACCGAACGGCCGGAGCCCGTGCCGATGCCGGTCGAATTGAAGGCGATGGCAAAGGCCGGCCGGCGCGCATAGTCCTTGAGCCGCGAAGCGATCAGCCCGACGATGCCCGGATGCCAGGTGTTGCTGGCGGTGACGATGACTGCCGGGCCGTTGCCGCCGGCAAGCTCCGCATCGGCCTCGGCGCGGGCCTGCGCCAGCATCTCTTGCTCCATCTGCTGCCGTTCCTGGTTCAGCCGGTCCAGCGTCTCGGCAATGCTTGCCGCCTCGACGGGATCGTCGGTGGCCAAAAGCCGGCTGCCGAGCGCGGCATCGCCGATGCGGCCGCCGGCATTGATGCGCGGGCCGATCAGGAAGGACAGATGGAAGGTGTTGATCGGCTCGCCGATGCGCGAGACCCGCGCCAGCGCCGCCAGCCCCTCATTCTTCTGCTGGCGCAACACCTGCAACCCCTTGACCACGAAGGCGCGGTTGACCCCGGTGAGCGGCACGACGTCGCAGACCGTTGCCAGCGCCACCAGATCGAGCATGGAAAGCAGATCGACCGGCGCGGCGTCCGGCAACCTCTCGCGCAGCACCTTCGCCGTCTGCACCAGGCACAGGAAGACGACGCCGGCGGCGCACAGATGCCCCTGCCCCGACAGGTCGTCCTCGCGATTGGGATTGACCACGGCGTCCGCGGCCGGCAGCGGGCCGCCGACCTGGTGATGGTCGAGCACCACGACATCGGCGCCGGCCTCTCTGGCCGCATCGATCGAGGTCGCGCTGTTGGTGCCGCAGTCGACGGTGACGATCAGCTTCGCGCCGCGCGAGATCAGCTCCCGCATCGCTTCGGGATTGGGTCCGTAACCCTCGAAGATGCGGTCCGGGATATAGATTTCCGACGGCACCGAAAAATGCGTGAGAAAGCGTTTCAGGAGCGCCGACGACGCGGCGCCGTCAACGTCATAGTCGCCGAAGATCGCCACTTTTTCACGGGCAACGATCGCATCGGCCAGCCTCGCCGCCGCTTTCTCCATGTCAGTCAGCGACGCCGGATTTGGCAGGAGCTCGCGAATGGTCGGATCGAGGAAGCGCTCGGTCTGCTCGGCGCTGACGCCGCGCCCGGCAAGCACCCGCGCCACGATGTCGGGCACGCCATGGCCCTGCGCGATGGCCAAGGCGGCCATGTCCTGCCGCTCGGTCAGCCGGTGTTCCCAGGAAACACCGGTCGCCGACTGCCTGACATTGAGGAAGAGGCGCTTTTCGCCGCTCAACTACGCTTTCCGCTTTTCAGCCTGGCGGCGGAGCCATTCGTCCGCCGCATCGCCCATGGTCTTTTCCGTACCATCCTTGAGCCAGGCCATGAAAGGGCGGTCGAACCGAAATGCACTGCCGCATTCGCGCGCGAGAAGCGGCGCACCTTCTGGGTATTGCGATAGGATTTCGTAATCACCGTGGCACGCGAAATCGGATCCGCGTGCCAGTCAAACGCCTTCATCGTCAGATCCCTGCAGCCGGTATCGTTGTCGCTGAGATGGCTAACAACTGCGGTCCGACCTCGCAAGCAGGTCTAGAACTTATCCAGATCCTGGTGGCGCGCCTTGATCTCGCGCACCGTGCGCGAGGACGAGCGCAGCACGATCGTGTGCGTGGTGATGAAGGTGCGGCCGAACTTCACCCCGTCGAGCAAATTGCCGTCGGTAACGCCGGTCGCCGCGAAGAGCACGTCGCCGCGCGCCATATCCTGGGCGCGATAGACGCGCTTCGGGTCCGAAATGCCCATCTTCTGCGCCCGCGCCACCTTCTCGGGCGTGTCGAGGATCAGCCGGCCCTGCATCTGTCCGCCGGTACAGCGCAGCGCAGCCGCCGCCAGCACGCCCTCCGGCGCGCCGCCGGTGCCGAGATAGATGTCGATGCCGGTTTCGTCCGGATCGGTGGTGTGGATGACGCCCGCGACATCGCCGTCGCCGATCAGCCGGATCGCGGCGCCCGTGGCGCGCACGGCGTCGATCAGCCTGGCATGACGCGGCCGGTCGAGGATGCAGGCGGTTATGTCGGAGACGCCCACGCCCTTGGCCTTGGCCAGATTGGCGAGGTTCTCGGCCGGCGAGGCGTCGATGTCGATCAGGTCTTCGGGATAGCCGGGGCCAATGGCGATCTTGTCCATGTAGACGTCGGGCGCAAACAGCAGGCTGCCCTTTTCCGCGATGGCGATGACGGCCAGCGCGTTGGGCAGGTTCTTGGCGCAGATCGTCGTGCCTTCGAGCGGATCGAGCGCGATGTCGACGGCCGGACCTTTGCCGGTGCCGACCTCCTCGCCGATATAGAGCATCGGCGCCTCGTCGCGCTCGCCCTCGCCGATCACCACCGTGCCTTTGATGGCCAACCGGTTGAGCTCCTGGCGCATGGCGTCGACCGCCACCTGGTCGGCGGCCTTCTCGTCACCGCGCCCGCGCAGCCTCGCCGCCGCGACCGCCGCACGCTCGGTGACACGCACGACTTCCATGGCAAGGATCCGGTCGAGACCACCGACGATGTTCTGGGCGATGTTCATGGATTACGCGTTCCTCGTTGTCATGAGAGCGGTTCAGTTCTGAGCCGCTCCAATTGTTGCTTCGAGCAATTCCAGAACGGTCGAGCGCCGGAATTGCTCCGCCTCCCGCCAGAGGCGCGCTTCTTCTGGCAAAGCTCCATGACAACGGCAAGACTCAGCCGGTCACTTTTCGAAATGACAGCAAAATCAATCGATTGAAGGCAAAAACGGACTTGGCTTATTCGGCCCGCTCGATGCGGATCACCTGCGGCTTGTCGGTCAGATGACCGTCCTTGGTGATGCCTTCTACGGCCTTGCGCACCGCCGCTTCCGTCGTCTCGTGGGTAACGAGGATGACAGTCTTCTGCGCCTTCGTTTCGGCGCCAGCCGCCTGCTGGACGATCGATTCCAGCGAGATGTCGTTGTCGGCCATGCGCTTGGCTATGGCCGCGAAGACGCCGGTGCGGTCATGCACGGTCAGCCGGATGAAATAGCCGCCGGCATGACTGCGCATCTGCGCCTTCTTGTAGGGCTTCAGTTCCTTCGCCGGCCAGCCGAAGACCGGGCCATGCTGGAAGCCTGGCCGGCTCTTGGCGATGTCGGCAATGTCGCCGACGACCGCCGAAGCGGTGGCATTGCCGCCCGCGCCCGGACCCGAGAGCAGGAGCTCGCCGAGGATATCGGTCTCGATCGCCACCGCGTTGGTGACGCCATGCACCTGCGCAATGACCGAAGCCGTCGGCACCATGGTCGGGTGCACGCGCTGTTCGATGCCGCTCTCGGTGCGCTGCGCGACGCCGAGCAGCTTGATGCGGTAACCGAGGTCGCCCGCCGCGCGGATGTCGGCCTGGGTGATGTTGGAGATGCCTTCCATGTAGATGTCGCCGGCGGCGATCTTCGTCCCAAACGCAAGGCTGGTCAGGATCGACAATTTGTGCGCCGTATCGTGGCCTTCGATATCGAAGGTCGGATCGGCCTCGGCGTAACCCAGCCGCTGCGCGTCCTTCAGGCAGGCGTCGAAGGCGATGCCTTCGGCTTCCATGCGGGTCAGGATGTAGTTGCAGGTGCCGTTGAGGATGCCGAACACACGCGTCACCGCGTTGCCCGCCATCGCCTCGCGCATCGTCTTGATCACCGGGATGCCGCCGGCCACCGCAGCCTCGTAATTGAGCAGCACGCCCTTCTTCTCGGCGATCTCGGCAAGCGCCACACCATGCTTGGCAAGCAGCGCCTTGTTGGCGGTGACGACATGGCGCCCGGCCTCGAGCGCCGCCTTCACCGAGGCACGCGCCGGCCCTTCGTCGCCACCGATCAGCTCGACGAAGACATCGATATCCGCCTTCTCGGCCAGCTTGACGGGATCGTCGAACCATTTCGCGGTGCTTAGGTCGATGCCGCGGTCGCGCTTCGGGTCGCGGGCCGACACGGCCGTCACGACGACGTCGCGGCCGCATTGGCGGGTGAGCTCGGGCGCCTTGTCGCGCAGCACGCGCGCCACCGAGGCGCCGACCGTGCCGAGGCCGGCAATTCCAACACGCAACGCTTCAGCCATGTCCGGCGACGCCCCTCAAATTCTACGGGATATAAGGCAAACTCAGCGACGAGCGGTGAGCGGCACCACGTTGTTGGGCTGCTTGGCGGTGGTCGCGAGGAACTTCTTGATGTTGCGTGCCGCCTGGCGGATCCGGTGCTCGTTCTCGACCAGCGCCACGCGCACATAGTCGTCGCCATGCTCGCCGAAGCCGACACCCGGCGCCACCGCGACATCCGCATGCTCGATGAGCAGCTTGGAGAATTCGAGCGAGCCGAGATGACGGAACTGCTCCGGGATCGGAGCCCAGGCGAACATCGAGGCCGCGGGCGCGGGAATGGTCCAGCCGGCGCGGCTGAATGAATCGACCATCACGTCGCGCCGCTTGTGGTAGACCTCGCGCACCTCCTCGATGTCGGCGCCGTCGCCGTTCAGCGCATGCGCCGCCGCTACCTGGATCGGCGTGAACGCGCCGTAGTCGAGATAGGACTTCACCCGCGTCAGCGCCGAAATCAGCCGCTCGTTGCCGACCGCGAAGCCCATGCGCCATCCGGGCATGGAAAAGGTCTTCGACATTGAGGTGAACTCGACGCAGACATCCATCGCGCCCGGCACCTGCAGCACCGACGGCGGCGGATTGCCGTCGAAATAGATTTCCGAATAGGCGAGATCCGACAGGATGATGATGTCGTTCTTCTTCGCGAAGGCGACCACGTCGTTGTAGAAGTCGAGCGAGGCGACAAGCGCCGTCGGGTTCGACGGATAGTTGAGGATCAGCGCCAGCGGCTTCGGGATCGAATGGCGGATGCCGCGCTCGACCGCCGGAATGAAGCCGTCATCGGGCTCGACCTGAAGCGATCGGATCACCCCGCCCGACATGATGAAGCCGAAAGCATGGATCGGATAGGTCGGATTGGGGCACAGGATGACGTCGCCGGGCGCGGTGATCGCCTGTGCCATGTTGGCGAAGCCCTCCTTCGAGCCGAGCGTCGCCACCACTTGCGTATCGGGGTTCAGTTTTACGCCGAAGCGGCGCTGATAATAACTCGCCTGGGCGCGGCGCAGGCCGGGAATGCCGCGCGACGACGAATAGCGATGCGTGCGCGGATCGCGCACCACTTCGCACAATTTGTCGACGATGGCCTTCGGCGTCGGCAGGTCCGGATTGCCCATGCCAAGGTCGATGATGTCGGCGCCGCGCGAGCGGGCGCTGGCCTTCAGCCGATTGACCTGCTCGAAGACATAGGGCGGAAGCCGGCGGACCTTGTGAAATTCTTCCATTGGAGTTCCAGACGATCAAAGGGGGCGCTTTCGGCGCGCGATATAAACCTAATTGCAGCTAGGGTCGAGGGCAGGGTCGCATTTGCCCTCGATCTGCTTCAGCGTGTCGTCGCCATGCGTCTTGGCAAGCTTGTTGAGAGCCGCCGCATTCGCCGGTGCCTTGACGCTGCCGCCCTTGGCGGCCTGCGCCTGCTCCTCGGCCTTGAGCTGGGCCAGGTTCGCCGCGGTCTCTTCCTTGGTGAGCTGCTTGGCGGCCACCGGCGGCGGGACATTGAGGTTCGGATAGGAGCCGGTGTCCTTCGGACCTTCGGTCAGGGACGTCGGCGCCGCATTGTTCGTGCTGGTGCTCGTGCAGCCGCCGGCGGGCAGCAGGACGCCGACCAACCCGGCCACGACCGCCATGCGGCAAATCGAACCCGGCCTGAGAAAAAAAGTCCCGCCAACATTAATCGTCATATTGTTTTCCTGGCAGCCGGGTTACAGCGAATTGGACCCGGTCAGATGTCCCATGGTAATATGTCAAGAAAACGCTCCGGGAGGAACCCCGCGAA
Organism: Mesorhizobium sp. CNPSo 4661; assembly: GCF_057784215.1. Taxonomy (NCBI): domain Bacteria; kingdom Pseudomonadati; phylum Pseudomonadota; class Alphaproteobacteria; order Hyphomicrobiales; family Phyllobacteriaceae; genus Mesorhizobium; species Mesorhizobium sp. CNPSo 4661. Next base: position 74,005 of record NZ_JBWGIO010000020.1, read on the forward strand.
CCATGTCCAAACCTGACGATTCGGACAAAGCGGAAAATGGCGGACCTTCGGCCATCGAGCAATATCTGGTGAAGGACCCCGAGCGTTTTGCCTTGAACATGGCGCGCATGATCGAGCAGGCCGGCAAGGCGGCTTCCGCCTGGACCGAACCGCGCGAGAAGGGCGAAGTGCGCGATCATGTCGCCGAGCCCGTCGTCGACATGGTCAAGACTTTCTCCAAGCTCTCGGAATACTGGCTGGGCGACCCGCAACGCGCGCTCGAAGCGCAGACGCGACTGTTCGCCGGCTACATGACCGTGTGGGCGAACGCCATCCAGAAGGTCAATCCCAACGCCGAGGCGCCGCAGGACGCGGTTCAGCCCGAGCGCGGCGACAAGCGCTTCCAGGACCCGGAGTGGGGCCGCAACGCCTTCTTCGATTTCCTCAAGCAGGCCTATCTCGTCACCTCGCGCTGGGCGAACGAGCTGGTCGAGCATGCCGAGGGTCTGGACGAGCACACGCGCCACAAGGCGAGCTTCTACGTCAAGCAGGTGTCTAACGCGATCGCGCCGTCGAACTTCATCCTGACCAACCCGGAGCTGTTCCGCGAGACCATGGCCTCGAACGGCGAGAACCTCGTGCGTGGCATGAAGATGCTGGCCGAGGACATCGCCGCCGGCCGGGGCGACTTGAAGCTGCGCCAGGCGGATTACACGCCGTTCGAAATCGGCAAGAACATCGCCACCACGCCCGGCAAGGTCATCGGCCGCAGCGACGTCGCCGAGATCATCCAATACGACCCGGCGACGGAGACGGTGCTGAAACGGCCGCTGCTGATCTGTCCGCCATGGATCAACAAGTTCTACATTCTCGACCTCAACCCGCAGAAATCCTTCATCCGCTGGGCCATCGAGCAGGGCCACACCGTCTTCGTCATCTCCTGGATCAATCCGGACGAGCGCCACGGCGCCAAGGGCTGGGAGGCTTATATCCGCGAAGGCCTGCAATTCGGCCTCGACATGGTGGAGAAGGCCACCGGAGAGAAGGAGGTCAACGCCATCGGCTACTGCGTCGGCGGCACGCTGCTTGGCGCGGCGCTGGCCCTGCTGGCGCAAGAGGGCGACCATCGCATCAAGTCGGCCACCTTCTTCACCACGCAGGTCGACTTCACCTATGCCGGCGACCTCAAGGTGTTCGTCGACGAGGACCAGGTCGCCGCGGTCGAGCGCTCGATGAGCGAAAAGGGCTATCTGGATGGCACCAAGATGGCGACCGCCTTCAACATGCTGCGCTCGGGCGATCTGATCTGGCCCTATGTCGTCAACAACTATATGCGCGGCAAGGAGCCCCTTCCCTTCGACCTGCTCTACTGGAATTCCGATTCCACGCGCATGGCGGCGGCCAACCACTCCTTCTATCTGCGCAACTGCTATCTCGAGAACAATCTGTCGCGCGGCGTGATGGAGCTTGCCGGGCGCAAGGTCTCGCTGGCCGACATCACGATCCCGGTCTACAACCTGGCCACGAAGGAAGACCACATCGCGCCGGCGCTTTCGGTGTTCCTGGGATCGCAATTTTTCGGCGGCGACGTCGAATATGTGATGGCGGGTTCCGGCCATATCGCGGGCGTCGTCAATCCGCCCGCCGCCAGGAAATATCAGTACTGGACCGGCGGCAAGCCGGTGGGTGACTTCAACGCATGGCTCGCCGCGGCGCACGAGCATCCAGGCTCGTGGTGGACACACTGGCAGCACTGGATCGAGAACCAGGACGACATCCGCGTACCCGCCCGCAAACCCGGCAAGCGTATGAAAACCTTGGGAGATGCGCCGGGCAGCTATGTCAAGGTGCGCGTGTAACGGACTGTAATGTCTGGTGAGTTGACGGGCCGCCAAAACAGGGCGAAATGGTGGCGTCAATCGTTTGGCGGCCTCAAATCACCTTCCGACGCAGAATAATTCCGAGGCTTGCAGATTCGACACACGTCCCGTTTCCGGTTGGGAACAGGAGGGTTATCGCGGCCGGGTTGTGGAGTGGCGCGGCGATAACGAACCGACCGGATACCGAGGGGGAATTTGTTTTGAAATCAGCAGGTTGGCGTCTTGCACGAAGGGAAAGCCGCAGCATTGCGGCGGCGCTTTTCTCCGTGCTCCTGGCCTCTTGCACGTCGACCGGCGACCCGACGATGTCGGTCGTTTCGCCCGCCTACAATTCAACCGCGACCGAAATGAGCGCGACATCTGGCGCCAAGACCGCGACCGCGTCCGATTCGTCGTTGCAGGCATCGGCGCCCGCCGAGGCGACGGCGACCGTGATGAGCGAGGGCGATACGCCCCTGCCCGAAAAAGTCGCCTATGTGCCGGAGACGCGGCCGCAAGCCGCCTTCCCGACCGTCGCCTTGCCGGCGGGCTCCACCACGATCGCCGGCAGCACGCCGCAACCGCTGGTTCAGCAGGCGCAGACGGCGGAACAGACGCAGGGCGTCGCCCAGCAGGTCGCCGCCGGCGATGCCGCCGCCATCGCATCGAAGGCTCAGGCGACCACGCAGGCCATGAGCAACGGCGTCTATGTGACCGCTGGCGAACCGGCGCAGCCGCAGGTCGCCGCGCCGAAGAAGAGCCTGTTCGCCTCGCTGTTCAGCACCACGCCGGCTTCGGCCGCACCCGCCCCCCTGATCAACAATGCGCGCTCCGGCGAGCAGCCTGCGGCGCAGGCCAAGACGACGACGCCGGCCAAGCCGATCGTGACGCTGGCCTCGGCCACCCCGGCCGACAAGCCGGTGCAACTGGCTTCGATCGACGACCCGGCCAATCACATCACCGGTGCCGACGCGCTCCCCGGCGTGCGCCAGACCGCGCTGTTCGAGATCAAGCGCAAGTCCGGCATCGACGACGAAAGCGACGTGGACCTCAATGAGGACGAGGGCGGCGGCGGTTCCTACCAGGTGGCGTCGGCCGCCGGCATGGCCAGGCTCGCGCCCAATGGTCTTTTGAAGCAGAACGAAAGCGTCGACGTCGCCTGCCTCAAGCCGTCGCTGGTGCGGGTGCTGAAAACGATCGAGGGCCATTTCGGCCGCAAGATGATCGTCACCTCCGGCTACCGCGATCCTTCGCGCAACCGCCGCGCCAACGGCGCCAAGAACTCGCTGCATATGTATTGCGCGGCCGCCGACATCCAGTTGCCCGGCGTGTCGAAGTGGGACCTGGCGAGCTATGTCCGCTCGATGCCCGGCCGCGGCGGCGTCGGCACTTACTGCCATACAGAATCCGTCCACATCGACGTCGGTCCCGAACGCGACTGGAACTGGCGCTGCCGCAGGCGCAGCGGCGGTGGCGAGGACGGCTGAGCCCTTCGGCTTGGCCTCGTGGGCATAGCAGGTTTGATCGGTTGAAGGCCGATTGCCGTCAACATTAGTTTCAAAACGCCACCACAGACATTGGCGATTAGCCGAAGCCCGTCCGAACTTCGTCATCCACGGGCGGAGCGGGAGCGAAGCGGACGCGCAGACCCGAGGATCCATTCCGTGACCTTGGCCTAAGAGTTCAGCGGCGCAGATTCTGCACCGTTGCGGCGCGTCATCGTCACGGAATGGATTCTATGGTCTGCGCGCGTCGCTTCGCTCCTTGCTCCGCCATAGAATGACGATCGCGAGGGGCGTTGCAGTCAATCTCCAAGCTGCACGATCAAGTGGAGTCGGAAACCACGCCTAAAGCGCGTCGCGCTGAAACGGATTCAGGCGACGCGCTTTAAGTCTTTGTTTTGATGCATGTCGTTGTCCCAGAACCGCTGCACACTTCTGGGCGACATGCATTAGCGTATTGGCGGAGCGCTTTTTGCCCCTTTTGAAAAAAGTTGTCGCATGTGGCGGCAGATGGGTTGCCGGTTGGCAACAACGCAATTATAAGCCGCTTCGTCTGAGCGCGCCCATCGTCTAGCGGTTAGGACACCGCCCTTTCACGGCGGTAACAGGGGTTCGATTCCCCTTGGGCGTACCAGTCTTTCTCAAGCATTTGGCGCGTCGCTGATCGATAAGCATCGTAGATGGCGGGCCTAGTCTGGGATTTCCCGGATGAAGTAGACGATTTGATCCTCAAATCGGTCTATCGAAATCTTACCTTCGATGAGCTTGATGAACTCCTCGGCTATGGCCTCATCGTCCCACGTCATTTCGTATCCGTTTAGAGCGAGGAACATGAGACCGCAAACCCACCCGGTGCGCTTGTTTCCCTGCTCAAAGGCATGGGCTTGGGCGATAGCCAGAGCCAAGATGACCGCGAGCCGCAAGACGTCTTGTTCGCCATCGTATACGTAATGGTTTTGCGGGCGGGACATAGCCGATTCAAGCTTCGCCACGTCCAGTATGGCGTGAGCCTCCGAACTAGCAGCTACTTCATCTTGGTTGGCGCGGATTGCCTGCTCAACAGGGAGCCACAGCGGCTCACTTAGCAAGTTCGGCCCGGATTTTAGGATACCGAGCGCTGATCTCTTTGCGCAAAGCGTCGAAATCTACCGGACCCTTAGGAGGGCGCGGAGGGAATTGGACTCCATCGTCCTTTACCACTGGAACCGCAAAGCGCATTCTTTTCGTGTCTTTCTTTGGCCCGGGTCTCCAGGCTCGCTTAATCATGGTATATCTCATTTCTCGTTACAAGTGCCTTAAGGGCATCTAACTGAATTCAATGGTGAATGTTCCATAAAGTCCGCCCTTTCACGGCGAGGTTCGCTTCCCTTGAGCGTACCAGAAATTTCAATCAGCTTTTCCGGTCGGCGCCCCGGTCTCGATGAACGACCCGAAAGGCAATCCATCATCTTGCCGTTTCACCCGGCTAAACCCAGAGGCGGGCCTGTGAAGGTCAGGCCGAAACGCGCCCCGATCGCGGCGACCTGGTCCATGTCATCGGGGATCCGGCACTTGCGCTCAGCCATCTCCGCGAAGAAACCCTCGAAGCCGCCGGGTGTCATGACGGTGAGCATTCTGGCGGGTCGCTCGCCAAGCACCCGGAATGTATGCTCGGTTCCGCGCGGAACGTGCACGACACAGCCCGGCCCGACTATGCGCGTTTGACCGTTCATCCAGAACTCCACTTCGCCGGACTGGATCTGGAAGGTCTCGTCTTCGTCCTTGTGGATATGGCGCGGAGGACCATAGCCGGGCTGATCGAGGCTTTCGAACATTCCGAGCCGCGAGGCCGTTTGCTCCGCTGTCAGGCAAATCCGGTAGGACGTGCCAAGCCACTGGACAGTGTAGGGTACCGAAGCAGCCGCCACCGAAACCTCCAACGCCATTTCGATGCGGGAAGGTTGCCAGAATCGATTTCATAATTGAAATCGATAGCTTCTATAAAATATATTTGGCAGATGAATTTATCGGGCTTCGACCTCAATCTCCTGCGGGTGCTCGACGCGTTGCTGCGCGAGCAGTCGACCGTAAAAGCCGGGGAGCGCATCGGCCTGTCGCAACCAGCGGTCTCAGCCAGCCTCGGGCGGCTTCGGAATTTTCTGGGCGATCCGCTTTTCGTGCGCGCGGGACAGCGCATCGTACCAACACAATACGCCCGCGATCTCGAACTTCCGCTTCGCCGCATCCTCGATGAATTGTCGGCGCTGCTCGCCGGGCCCGGCAGCTTCAATCCGGCGGAGGCCGAGCAAAGCTTCAAGATCGCGGGTTCGGATTTTTTTGCCGAGATGCTGATGCCTGCCCTAGCCAACGCAATTTCCCGGCTTGCTCCGAGAATACTGGTCCAACTCGTGGATCTCGTGCCCGACGATTATGTCGGCACGCTGGAAAAGCATGGTATCGACCTTGCCCTCGTTCCCAAGGTCGATTTCCCCGCCTGGATCGACCATCTGCCTGCCTTCCGGTCGACCTTCGTGACGATAGCCCGCGCCGGGCACCCGAGGCTGGAGCGGGCGAAGGTGAGGCCCGGAGACGTCGTTCCGATCGATCTCTTCTGCGACCTCGGCCATGTCGTCTTCTCGCCCGAGGGCAAGCTCAAGGCCATGGGCGACGCCGCGCTTGCCCGGATGGGCCGCGAACGGCGGGTGGGCATGACGATGCCGGTGTTCGGCGGCGTCTGTAACGCGGTGGCGGGAAGCGATCTGGTCGCGCTCGTGCCGGAACAGCTCGCCCGCAAGGTGGCACCTCGACTGGGGCTGGCGATATATAGTCCGCCCATGCCGATCAATCCCGCCCTCATCTGCATCGTCTGGCACAAGCGCAATACGACCGACCCCACACACCGCTGGCTGCGGGAATTGGTGCTGAAACTGCTCTCGCAACTGAGCGCCTGTGAAACCGATGGCAGCGCCCATGAACCGCGCCCGAGCTGAATAGCTGGCCCGGTGTCGGTGCCAATAACAGATGGCATATGCAGAAACGCGCCGTTAACGCCGTTCCCGAACGGCAGGAGCCGGCCTCAGCCCCAAAGTGTAGAGTTCTTCACGCTCCCGGACGTGGAGACGAGGATGAACCTGCTTCGGACAGCGCTCCTATGCGCGGCAATGACCGGCCTGGCCGGGCTGCAGGCTGCCCGCGCCGAGGATCAGCCCGTCCAGTCGAACGGCGACGCGGCGCAACAACAGCAGCCGGTCGTTCACTGCGAGGGGCAGAATTGCCTTCCCCCGAAGGACGACCCCGCATTGGAGTGCAAGGGGCAGGATTGCACGCCGGCTCCGGCGGCCGACCAGCCGGCGGGCCCGGAGATCAAGAAGGTCAAGTGAGCTGCAGCGGGCGCGCTGTGGCGAACCCGCGGCGAGCGCCGATCAATCCGGAACCATCGGCGCCGGCTCTTCGCACCGATAGACCATGCACTCACCTTCACGGACCGGGACATAGTCGACCATCGGCACGTAGGGAGCATCGCACTCGTTGCCGAATTGACGGACATAGCGCTCATATGTGTTCGCCCCGGTGGTCAGCACCACCGCTTGCCGGCTCTGGATCAGCGCCTGGGTCTGCGCACAAGTCATTGTGCGTGTGTCGGGCCGTGCATCGGCGAAATTTGTGGCGGCAACGATCAACGCTGCCGCGCAAAACGCAATCTTGCGTATGGGCATGGAGGCATCCTCGCAAATCGGCAAATTCGCATCTTGCGACATCGCTCCGCAACAGCGGTGCGGTCACGATGCAGCGAGCGAAGCCTTGAAAAGCAGTTGAAAGCCCGCGCCAAAGGCCTGGAATTACCCGAGGACGAACGTGCGACGTCAGGCTGTTGCGAACACCACCGCAGCAAGCCCCCCGGCCGGCGCAGGCCGAGCGCGCCGGCTTTGACCGACACATGATCGAGATGGTCGATCGTCACCATCGACGACGCAATGACCGGCATGCCGTGCTGTCTATTCGTCGCGAACGGCCCGAACAAATTCCCGTGAGCCATGTCCGCAAGCAATATCCCACTATATAACAGCGTCGTTGAGGTAATGAGATGTCAGGCGCCTACGATCTGGGAACCAATCTGGTCCGCCGTATCTATGAGAAGCGCATAGATACGCCGGCCATTCTTGATGCCGGCACGCATTTTCCCAATGCCGCGAAGTTCACCGCCGCCTGGGAGAATATCCGCGACGAGGCGCTGGCGGCGAAGCTGAACAAGGCGCCGCGCTTCCACGACATCATGCCGGAGCAGGCCGATATCTCGGCCAATGACGGTCTCGACTGGCGCATGTTCGTGCTCAAGGCCTATGACATGACGGTCCCGGAAAACCTCGCGCGCATGCCGGTCCTGAGCCGGTTGCTTGCGGAGTGCCCCGAGGTCAAATCGGCGGCTGTCTCGTTCCTTGCCCCGCGCAAGCACATCCCGCCGCACCGCGGACCTTTTCGCGGCATCATGCGGTTCCATCTCGGCCTGGCCATCCCGAAACAGCCGGACGGCCGTCCGGCAACGATCATGATGATCAATCACGAGGAAAGGCGCATCGCCGACGGCGAGTGCATGCTGTGGGACGACACGTTCGAGCACGAAGTCATGAACAACTCGGATCAGCCCCGCGTCGCTCTCTTGCTCGACGTGTGGCGTCCGCAAATGCCGCTGGATATGGAAATCCTGTCGCGCGTGATCGTGCGCGGCGTCCAGGTGGGGATGCGCTATCGCGGCGTGTCGTTCGGCGGCTGAACCAGTTGCAAAGGCTTAAAGCGCGCCGCTTTGCGCGCGTGCCTCGCGATAGGTCCCTGCCCTGTTGCCACGCTTGCCCGGAAACATCGCGTCCCTCGCCAGCAACCCGCTGACGCGGCAGAAGGCAGCGAACGCGCGGCAGGCTTCCTCGACGCTGGCCACGTCGACCGTCGCGCCGAAGCAGGCATTGAAGGCGGCTTCGTAGACCTTGCCTTGCCGGCGCTTCGGCCAATCCTGAAGGAGATCGAGCGCCTGCTCGACGCTGTAGATTTCCTCGACCGGCAGGCCGGGCGCGGGCGTGATGCGCACCGGCACTTCGAATTGCAGTCTGTCCATTCCCTGTCTCCCGAACTGGCGCAGCCGGAGCAACGCCGCTCGATGTGAAAAGTTGCTTTTGCGGCCTTCTGACTCGCAAATGTGACCTCAGTGCGGTGAAGAATCGGTTCGCCGGCGCGGCAGATCGCGGAATGCGATGCGGAAATGGCTGCCGTTCGATGCAACCGCATCGCCTAGCGGAGGTTCCCCATCCTCGCCCCACCTACTGGTTGGCCGGGTCGGTCTCGGCATCGTAGGCCATGCGGATGACCACCATCAGTACATAGGCGGACGGCAGCGCGAAAATGGCGCCGAGCACGATCGCCGCCGTTCCTTCCATGCGAAGGGTGGCGGCAACGGCCCAGTAGACGGTGCCGATGCAGATTACCGCCTGGATTGCCAGAAAAGAGGCAGCGGCCGCCGCGTGGGTAAGTGTCTTGAACGTCTTGATGCGTTGCATTGAATGGAATCCGAACTGACGCGCACACGACCGGCGGACGGCCTGTGGCCGTCGCCGTTTCGCGACGCGAAGGGATGTTTTTGGTTTGAATGCCGAGCTTGGCGGCTAGGGCTTTACGCGGCGGGCGGCGCGCGTGGCTGGTTGGTGCGCGAAGCTGTAGCGCTTCCCGATACGGGTGTGATGCCCATCTCGGCCGGCAACGCCTTGCCGATGAGCAGGAAATCGGATGCGGGCGCGAGCGCGCCGGGATTGCCGCTGACCAGCTTTGTCGGGAGCGGCCGGCTGGCCCGGACTTCAAGCGCCTGCGCCTTGCCGGTGGTTCTGAGCAGCGCGATCGTATCGCCTTGACGAGCAGCGCTGATGCTGGAACCACCCGAGAACGGGGCGGTCGACGCGGAGATTTCAGCCTGAGCGAAGCCCAGCAGCGCGAGCATCAGCAGCGCCATCAAGCCCGCAAAAGCGGTCCTGACCGGCAGCAGCATCGATCTTTCGCGTTCAGGTGCCGTCAAGGCAATCTCCATATACCAGAACCCGCCCTAACCCATGGAATGGCCGAAGGAAAGCCGCAATGGACGCCGCAACCGCACTTCGTCCTTGAACCTTGCGGCTTCCGGTGCCAAATCTGGGGCAGATTTTCGCGTTCGGCCCCTTTGGAGCCAACGCCGGCAAACGGACAAAAATGGTTACCTATCTCGACGCCTCCACCGCCCCCCTTCGAAATACCGGCCAGATCCGCCTCTATGGCGAGGAAGGTTTTGCCGGCATGCGCAAGGCCTGCGACCTCACCGCGCGCTGCCTCGACGAGCTCGTGCCGATGGTGAAGCCCGGCGTGACGACGGAAACGATCGACCGCTTCGTCTTCGAATTCGGCATGGACCATGGCGCGCTGCTGGCGACGCTCAACTATCGCGGCTACACCAAGTCGTCCTGCACCTCGATCAACCATGTCGTCTGCCACGGCATTCCCGACAACAAGCCGCTGAAGGAAGGCGACATCGTCAACATCGACGTCACCTTTATCCTCGACGGCTGGCACGGCGATTCCTCGCGCATGTACCCGGTGGGCACGATCAAGCGCGCCGCCGAGCGCCTGCTCGAAGTGACCTATGAGTGCCTGATGCGCGGCATCGCCGCGATCAAGCCCGGCGCCCGCACCGGCGCCATCGGTGCCGCGATCCAGACCTATGCCGAGGCCGAGCGCTGCTCGGTGGTGCGCGATTTCTGCGGCCACGGCGTCGGCCAGCTTTTCCACGATGCGCCGAACATCCTGCATTACGGCACCGCCAATGAAGGCGTCGAGATGCGGCCGGGCATGATCTTCACCGTCGAGCCGATGATCAATCTCGGCCGGCCGCATGTGAAGGTGCTGTCGGACGGCTGGACGGCGGTCACCCGCGATCGCTCGCTGTCGGCGCAGTACGAGCACACGATCGGCGTCACCGACACCGGCTGCGAGATCTTCACGCTGTCGCCGAAAAAGCTCGACCGTCCGGGCCTGCCGGCCTAGAACTTCGACCTAAGCCTGAGGGGGAGCGGGCGAGCATGGGGAAAGTCGAGGACGAGCCGGCGTTCTTTTCCGAAGGCTGGATCGAGCCGCCCAAGACGGCGCTGAAAAAAGCCGCAACAACAGAAACGCCGCATTATCACGGCCATCGTGACCGTCTGCGCGAACGCTTTGTCGCCGGCGGGCCGGATGCCCTGCCCGACTATGAACTGCTCGAACTGCTGCTCTTCCGGCTGATCCAGCGCGTCGACACCAAGCCGATCGCCAAGGCACTGATCGCCCGCTTCGGCTCGTTGGCCGAGGTGCTCGGCGCGCCGGCATCCCTGCTTGAGGAAGTCAAAGGCATCGGGCCGGCCGTCGCGACCGATCTCAAGGTCGTCGCCGCCACGGCCCAGCGCATGGCGCGCGGCGAGGTGCGCGGCCGCGAGGTCCTGTCCAACTGGACGCAACTCCTCGACTATTGCCGCTCGGCCATGGCCTTCGAGGCGCGCGAGCAGTTCCGCGTCCTGTTTCTCGACAAGAAGAACGGGCTGATCGCCGACGAGGTGCAGCAGACCGGGACCGTCGACCATACGCCGGTCTATCCGCGCGAGGTGGTGAAGCGGGCGCTCGAGCTCTCCGCCAGCGCCGTCATCCTGGTGCACAACCACCCTTCGGGAGATCCCACACCTTCCCGCGCCGACATCGAGATGACCAAGCAGATCATCGATACGGCCAAGCCCCTCGGCATCGCCGTGCACGACCACATCATCATCGGCCGCAAGGGCAACGCCTCGATGAAGGGCCTTCTGCTGATCTAGGCCTGACGTTCGAGGTTCCAGGCGCGAACAACATCGTCATCAGGTAGTCGGCTCTGGAATTTCAACCGAAAATCGAGCATGATGCGGCTTGGTATTTCCGTTGGATGCCTCGCGCGCCTGTGAAATACCGGAGGAACGGGACATGGCCATCGCGCTTGTACTCGTTTTGATCGTCGTGGGCTCGGTGTTGTTCCACCTCCTGAGCCCATGGTGGTGGACGCCGATTGCCTCGAACTGGGACTATATCGACAACACCATCATCATCAGCTTCTGGATCACCGGCGCCGTCTTCAGCGCCGTCGTGCTTTTCATGGCCTATTGCGTGTTCCGTTTCCGCCATCGCGAAGGCAACCGCGCCGCCTATGAGCCCGAGAACAGGCGCCTCGAATGGTGGTTGACTGTCGGCACTGCTATCGGTGTCACGACCCTCTTGGTTCCAGGCCTGTTCGTCTGGAGCCGCTTCGTCAACGTTCCAAGCGACGCGACCGAGATCGAAGTGATCGGCCAGCAATGGCAGTGGAGCTTCCGCCTGCCCGGCAAGGACGGCAAGCTCGGCACGTCGGACACCCGTGACGTCACCGCCGACAATCCGCTCGGTGTCATCCCCAGCGATCCCAACGGCCAGGATGACATCGTAGTCGAGGCGGCGGACCTGCATCTGCCAGTCGGCAAGCCGGTCAAGGTGCTGCTGCGCTCGATCGATGTTCTGCACGATTTCTACATCCCGGAATTCCGTGCCAAGATGGACATGATCCCGGGCTCGGTCACCTATTTCTGGTTCACCCCGACAAGGACCGGAACCTTCCAGGTCCTCTGCGCCGAGCTATGCGGCCAGGGACACCCGCTGATGCATGGCGAGGTCATGGTGGACACCGAGCAGGATTATCTCGCCTGGCTCGGCCAGCAGCAGACTTTTGCGCAATTGTCGGCGCCCAAGCAAACAGGCTCGGCGAACCGGTTGTCAGAAAAGACGATGGCGTCCGGTTTGGACGTCGGGGCAAAACTCGAAACGCTCGAGGCCCGCTGAACGGGCACGGAGGTGCTCCCATGGTCGACGTCACACCCGCAGATGCCGTTCCGCCCGCCGAAGTCGGGGAGGTGGAACTCTACCATCCACACAGCTGGTGGACGAGATACGTCTTCTCTCAGGACGCCAAGGTCATAGCGGTCCAGTATGCGGGGACGGCCACGGCGATCGGCCTGGTGGCGTTGGTGCTGTCCTGGCTGATGCGGCTACAGCTCGGCTTCCCCGGCACCTTCGACTTCATCACGCCGGAGGCCTACTACCAGTTCATCACCATGCACGGCATGATCATGGTGATCTACCTGCTCACCGCGCTCTTCCTCGGCGGCTTCGGCAACTATCTGATCCCGCTGATGGTCGGTGCCCGCGACATGGTCTTTCCCTATGTCAACATGCTGAGCTACTGGATCTATCTGCTTGCCGTGTTGGTCCTGGTCTCGAGCTTCTTTGCGCCGGGCGGACCGACTGGTGCAGGCTGGACGCTCTACCCGCCACAGGCGATCATGACCGGAACGCCTGGCGGCCAGAACTGGGGCATCATCCTGATGCTCTCTTCGCTCATCCTGTTCATCATCGGCTTCACCATGGGTGGCCTGAACTATGTCGTGACGGTGCTGCAGGGCCGCACGCGCGGCATGACCTTGATGCGCCTGCCGCTCACCGTCTGGGGCATCTTCACTGCGACCGTCATGGCGTTGCTCGCCTTCCCGGCGCTGTTCGTCGCTTGTGTGATGATGCTGCTGGACCGCGCGCTCGGCACGTCTTTCTTCATGCCGGCGATCGTCGAGATGGGCGAGCAGTTGCAGCACAATGGCGGCAGCCCGATCCTCTTCCAGCATCTGTTCTGGTTCTTCGGCCACCCGGAAGTCTACATCGTGGCGCTGCCGGCTTTCGGCATCGTGTCCGACCTGATCAGCACCCATGCGCGCAAGAACATCTTCGGCTACCGAATGATGGTCTGGGCCATCATCGCCATCGGCGCTCTGAGCTTCGTGGTCTGGGCGCACCACATGTATGTCAGCGGCATGCATCCCTATTTTGGTTTCTTCTTCGCCACCACAACCTTGATCATCGCCATACCGACCGCGATCAAGGTCTATAACTGGGTGCTGACGCTGTGGCGCGGCGACATCCACCTGACCATACCGATGCTTTTCGCGCTCGCCTTCATCGTCACCTTCGTCAATGGCGGCCTGACGGGACTGTTCCTCGGCAATGTCGTTGTCGACGTGCCGCTGTCGGATACGATGTTCGTTGTCGCCCATTTCCACATGGTCATGGGCGTCGCCCCGATCCTGGTGATCTTCGGCGCGATCTATCACTGGTACCCGAAGGTCACCGGCCGCATGCTCGACGAGACGCTAGGCCGGTTCCATTTCTGGGTCACCTTCCTCGGCGCCTATCTGATCTTCTTTCCCATGCACTATCTCGGCCTGATGGGCATTCCGCGGCGCTATGCCGAACTGACTGATATGACCATCATGACGGAGTCGGCGCGCCATCTGAACTCGTTCATCAGCATCATGGCCTTCATCGTCGGTTTCGCCCAGATGGTGTTCCTGTTCAACCTGATCTGGAGCATCCGCCACGGCCGCGAGGCCGGCGGCAATCCGTGGCGGGCAACGACGCTGGAATGGCAGACGCCTGAAACGCCGCCGGCTCACGGCAATTTCGGCAAGGAACTGCCGATCGTCTATCGCTGGGCCTACGACTACAGCGTGCCGGGCGCCAAGGAGGACTTTATTCCGCAGAACGTGCCGGGCTCCTTTGCCCCCTCGAGGGAGCCGATATGAGCGTCATCCTGGTCTTCCTGGCTGTGATCGCCGGCTTTGCGGGATGGTGGCTTTCGCATCAGCGGCTAACGTCCAAGCCGTGGCTGGAACAGGGCCTGGCGGGGGATTTCGTCGGTCTCGACCGGTCGGCGCTGCCCACCGCCAAGATCGGCCTCGGCGTCTTCCTCGCCGTCGTCGGCTGCCTGTTTTCGCTATTCACCAGCGCCTACTTCATGCGCATGGGGCTGTCGGACTGGCGGCCGCTGCCACTGCCGCGCCTGCTCTGGCTGAACACCGGCGTGCTGGTGCTGAGCAGCATCGCGCTGCAGTGCGCCGTAGTCGCCGCGCGCAGAGGCCAGACGGACATGGTCAGGCTCGGTCTTGCAACGGCCGGGCTCACCGCCCTCGCCTTCCTCGCCGGCCAGTTGCTAGCCTGGCGCCAACTGACCGAAGACGGCTATCTCCTGGCTTCCAATCCGGCCAACAGCTTCTTCTATCTGATCACCGCAATGCATGGCCTGCACATACTGGGCGGGCTGGTCGGCCTTGGCAGGGCAAGCGCCAGCGCTTGGAACGGCGCCCGGGCGGAGCGGCTGCGCCTCAGCGTCGAACTCTGCGCCATGTATTGGCACTTCCTGCTTTTCGTCTGGCTCGGCATCTTTGCCCTGTTGGCCGGTTGGGCGGGGACCTTCATCGACATTTGCCAACGGCTGCTGACCTAGGAGACTGGCGATGGCTGAGACGACACTGACGCATTCCAGCCAGTTGGATCGCCCCCAGGGTTGGCGCGGTATCGCCGCTGACTGGGCCTCGGATCAGCGCGCGTTCAAGAACGTGTCCTGGGGCAAGGCCATGATGTGGATCTTCCTGCTCAGCGATACCTTCATCTTCGGCTGCTTCCTGCTTTCCTACATGACGGCGCGAATCTCCACGCGCGTGCCCTGGCCGAACCCGAGCGAGGTCTTCGCCTTGCGCATCGGCGGTTCGGAAATTCCGCTGATCCTGATCGCCATCATGACCTTCGTGCTGATCTCGAGCAGCGGAACCATGGCCATGGCTGTCAATTTCGGCTACCGCCGCGACCGCCGCAAGACAGCGATCCTGATGCTCTTGACCGCCGCGCTCGGCGCGACATTTGTCGGCATGCAGGCTTTCGAATGGACCAAGCTGATCACTGAAGGGGTGCGGCCCTGGGGCAACCCTTGGGGCGCGGCACAGTTCGGCTCCTGCTTTTTCATGATCACCGGCTTCCATGGCACCCACGTCACGATCGGCGTGATCTTCCTGATCATCGTGGCGCGAAAAGTCTGGCGCGGCGACTTCGACACAGGGCGACCCGGCTTCTTCACCAGCCGCAGGGGCCGCTACGAGAATGTTGAGATCATGGGCCTCTACTGGCACTTCGTCGATCTGGTCTGGGTGTTCATTTTCGCCTTCTTCTATCTTTGGTGAGAGGCAGACATGGCTGAAGCAACCGCAAACGGTCTCGGGCAGCACGCATTGCACCCTACCCATGCACATGAAGCCTCGGCGACAGTGGTCGTCGCCGAGGCTCATCAGCAACATCCGATCAAGCTCTATCTGGTGGTCTGGGCCTGGCTGTTCATCCTCAGCACCTGCTCCTATCTGGTCGACTATTTCGGTATCCACGGTTACCTCAGATGGTCGCTGATCCTGATCTTCATGATGCTCAAGGCAGGGCTGATCGTTGCCGTCTTCATGCACATGGCCTGGGAGCGGCTGGCGATGTTGTATGCAATCGTCCTGCCGCCGATACTGGTGCTGGTTTTCGTGACCATGATGGTCTTCGAAGCCGACTACACGCTGCTGACCCGCATAGCGTTTTTCGGCGCCGGGCCCTGATCGCGGCTCGAATCCATCCCGCGACTGATCCAGCCGGGGGCCGCGGATGCCGCTACCTTGAAACAACAGGCTGCCGGTCCATTTTTCCCGGCACGACGACAAGGGCGCGAGAATGATTGCGCTCGTGTGCACGCGCGTCACAAACTCAAGCAAAGGACGCCCAAAAATGACAATGGCAAACAGACTTAGGGATTTTATCGACGGCAAGGGAGTCTCGTACGACACCGTCGCGCATCATCGTACAGCCACCAGCAGGCAGGCAGCCATGGCCGCGCATGTGCCCGGCAGCATAATGGCGAAGTCAGTGGTCGTTCACCACGAACTTGGTTATGCACTGGCCGTGGTCCCCAGCACCCACAGGATCGAACTCGGTAAGTTGCAAGACGTCATGGACAAACGCCTCGGGCTCGCCTCGGAGGACGAGGTGGTATCGCTCTTCGATGACTGCGACATCGGCGCTGTTCCGCCGATCGGCGCGGCCTACGATGTGCCGGTAGTACTTGACGAAAGCCTCGTCGACGCCGCCGATGTCTACTTCGAAGGCGGCGACCACAGGACGCTGGTGCATGTCAGCGGCAAGGATTTCCGCAACCTGACCACGGGCGCGCGCCAGGCTCGGTTCAGCCACCTGGCCTACTGAAAACGCGCCAGCGCTGTTGCCGGTGCGTCATTGCAGGATTTGCTCATCTCGCCGGTCCGGTCGCAGCCGATGGTTCGACGACTTTGCGATAAACATGCCAGGTGGCGTGACCGAGGATCGGCAGTACGATCGCCAGCCCCGCGAACACCGGCACCGACCCGATGATCAGGGCCACGGCGACAATCAGTCCCCACACGGCCATCACAATCGGGTTCGCCAGGACCACGCGCACCGAGGTGTGGATAGCTTCGTAGGCGCCCACGTCACGGTCGAGAAGCAGAGGGAAAGCGACGACCGTCGTGCACAACACCACTACGGCGAAGACGAAGCCGATGACATGTCCCATGATGATAAGGGTCCAACCGCGTCCGGTGGCGAATATTTCGTTGATGAAGCTCGATATCGATTCCGGCGGCTGCGGGCCGAAGAGATGCTGGTAGAACAGCTGTGCGGTCAAAAGCCAGGTGATGAAGATTGCAAGCAGCATGATCCCGACGGCGGCGATGGCAGGCAGCGCCGGAGAATTCCTGACTTCGAATGCGTGACGCCAGGAGGTATCCAGGCCCGCTTCCCGCCGCCGGCTAATTTCATAGAGGCCAATCGCCGCGAATGGACCGATCAGCGCGAAACCGGAAACGAGCGGAAACAGCAGGGGAAGTGCGTTGGCCCCCGAGGTCCAGGCGGCAAGCACCACGCCGACAAGCGGATAGATCATGCAAAGAAAAACGATATGCGAGGGTTTGACCATGAAGTCGTCGACGCCGCGCCTAAGAGCATCGACGAGGTCGGCAACGCCGATTTTTCGAATTTTTGTGTGTTCCAGCGCCTCAGTGGCGCCAGCTATCACGTGAAAACTTGCCATGACCATTCCTCCAGACCGGGTCTGGCAAGGTCGCGGGCCTCGTGGTGCTGCCGTTCTGGCTGGCCACGCGTACCGCGACCTGCACTAGTGTCAATATACGCGCTTGCAAGGAGGTTGTCGCGCATTGTCGAGGCGGCCCGCCGTTCGGAGCCAGAACCTGGCAAGGCGCGCTCTCGGATCGAGCGCTGGCTCTAGAGGGGTTTTTTCGATATTCTTGACGGACGGAGAAGGTCATGGATGCAAGGACGCTTCTCATACTCGGTCTTGGCGTCATCGCCCTGCTGATCCTGGGATTTTGCGCGCTTCCTACATGAAAGCCAGGGTTCAAGCGTCAGGACGCTAACTGTCGATCACCGTTCCGGCGACCGATCCACAAGCATTGCGCATGTGGTCAATTTGCAGCTGTCGCGCGCATCACAACGGTGTCGGTAAGCAGCATTGCGAAGATCGCGAAAAGATAGAAGATCGAATAGGCAAACAGCGTCCTTGCCGGTCTCATCTCTTGGTCTGGGGCAGCGAGAACCTTCCACGCATGCCAGATGAAGCCGCCGCCCAATGCGGTCGAGGCGGCCGCGTAGAATCCGCTGGCGAATCCCAGGGGCCAGGGCAGTACGCCGATTGGTGCCAGCAACAGAGCGTAAATGAGAATCTGTCTTTTCGTCGAAGCCTGGCCGGCCACGTTCGGCATCATGGGGATGCCGGCCGCTTCGTAGTCGCCGATCTTGAACAAGGCCAACGCCCAGAAATGTGGCGGCGTCCACAGGAAGATGACCAGGAACAGGACTAGGCTTTCAATACCGATTTGGCCGGTGGCGGCCGCCCATCCGATTACAGGTGGAAGCGCGCCCGCAGCACCACCTATAACGATATTCTGCGGCGTCGAGCGTTTCAGCCACATCGTATAGATCACAACGTAGAAGAAGATGGTGAAGGCCAGCAGCGATGCGGCAAGCCACCCGACCAGCACCCCAAGCGTCATCACCGACAGCGCGGAAAGCACAAGGCCAAAGCTGAGCGCCTCACCGGCAGTGACACGGCCAGACGGCACCGGTCGCTTTGACGTGCGTGACATCAACGCGTCTATATCCGCGTCGTACCACATATTTAGGGCACCGGCCGCTCCGGCTCCAACGGCAATCGCGCCGATCGCTATCACCGCGATGATCGGATTCAAACCACTGGGCGCCACCACGAGACCGACGAAAGCTGTGAAAACGGCAAGCGCCATCACGCGAGGTTTCAACAGCGCGAAGAAATCGGCTGCCGTCGCTTCCGAAAGGCCGATGCCGGAATCCTTGAGGCTACTATCCTTGACCGACATTGGCACTTCCAACGGTGGGAGCGGGAACAGCCGGATTAGTTGGAGAATTGCTTCAGATAGGCAATGACGTTGGCCACGTCCTCGTCTGTCTTGAGGCCGGGAAATGTCATCTTCGTCCCTTTGACCATGGCCTTGGGGTCGTGAAGATATTTGGTGAGTGTCGGTTCGTCCCATTTGACGCCGGATTTCCCGGCTGCAACCATGGCTTCAGAATATTTGAAATCCGGATGCGTGCCGGCGGTCCGGCCAATCACACCGTGCAACGACGGGCCGACCTTGTTCTTGTCCTCTTCCGCCACATGGCAGACTTTGCACTTGACGAAGACTTTCTCGCCGGCCGCGGCATCCTGTGCCTGCGATGGGTGCACAACGAAGACAACAGCTGCCACGACAGCTGAGAACACGATTGGACGCATGGCATTTCCTCCCTGATCGCCATTATGCACGCGTGCCGGTCGCGGCGGCATGCTGCCCTCATGGCAGAGCGGAATATCGGCACCTCCCCAGTGGAATTGCGTTACATACCACGGAATCCATCGGTCAGGTAGGAAAACCTAACATTTGCGAAGGTTTACAGCCCCGGCAGCGCTCAAGGCGGATCGGTTTTGCAGCTTGCCGCGATCTGGCCGATCGCCTCGGAAAGGCCCGCGAGTTCGAAATCGGCCTCGCCGCGTCCCGACAGCAGGCCGAAGCGCCACGACAGCGTCAGCCGGTTCGCTGAAGCCAGACGCTTGATGCCGTCGTCCCCATCCCTGACCAGCGTCCTGCCGCGCGTGCCGACCGACCAGCTTTCATCGGTCTTGCCGCCGCCGTCGACCACGACGGAGATGGTGATCTTGCGGCTGGCGGAGACGGCATCGTTGAGCTGGAGCCATTCGCTCCAGCGCGGTTCGCCATCGGGCCGGCAGGCCAAGGTCAGCACCGGACTGTAGCCCAACGCTCCGCCGCCGGTGATCAGCTTGTTGCTGGCGTGCAGCGATGCCGTGATCTGGCCGTCATTGCCAGCGCCAACGCTCCAATTGCCGAGATCCTGCTCAGCCCGGGCAGCGCCGGCGGCTGCGGCAAACAAGAGCGCCGCGGCGACGACCACGTCCCTCATCATGAACCCCAGTCTCACCAATGCCTCCAAGCGCCCGCGAATGCGATGAAGCGCAGATAATGTTCAACGGTTGGTATCGCCAGCGGCGGGCCATCAAGACAAGTTGTCTGTGTTGCCGCGCCGCCACAATGAAGTGCCTCACAACGAAAAAGGCCGCCCGGAGGCGGCCTTTCGAAATCGATGGATTGGAACCTGTTACTCGGCTTCCTTGGCGGCCTTCTTCTTCGGCGCGGCCTTCTTCTTCGGCTCTTCCGCCTCGTCGGCGGCTTCGCCCGCCTTTGCCTCGCTTGCCTTGGCTTCGGCCTTCTTCGAGGAAGCCTTCTTGGCCGGCTTCGCCTTGGTCGCGGTCTCGGCCTCCTCGTCGTCGGCCATCAGCTCGTCCTTGCCGACCTTGACGTCGTTGACCGAGATCTGGCCGAGCAGATAGTCGACGACCTTCTCCTCGAACATCGGCGCGCGCAGCGCGTTGATGGCTTCCGGATTGCTGCGATAGTACTCGAAGGCTTCCTGCTGCTGGTTGGCCGGGAAGCGGCGCACCTGCTCGAATAGGCCGCGCTGCAGTTCCTCGTCCGACACGGTGACGCCGGCCTTCTCGCCGATTTCGGCCAGAACGAGACCGAGGCGCACGCGGCGCTCGGCAAGGCGCATATATTCGGCGCGCGCCTCTTCTTCCGTCGTCTCTTCGTCGGTGAAAGTGCGGCCTGCGGCTTCAAGGTCGCGGTTGACCTGAGCCCAGATGTTGTTGAACTCGGCCTCGACGAGCTTGGACGGCGCCTCGAAAGAATAGGCGGCGTCGAGCTGGTCGAGCAGCTGGCGCTTCACCTTCTGGCGGGTCATCGAGCCGAACTGGTTCTCGATCTGGCCGCGCACGATCTCGCGCAGGCGCTCGAGCGATTCCAGGCCGAGATTCTTGGCCGTCTCGTCGTTGACCTCAAGCGCGCCGGGCGCCGACACTTCCTTGACGGTGACGTCGAAGGTGGCTTCCTTGCCGGCCAGATGCGCCGCCTGGTAGTTTTCGGGGAAAGTGACGGTGACCTGCTTCTCGTCGCCGGCCTTCGCGCCGATTAGCTGGTCCTCGAAGCCCGGGATGAACTCCTTGGAGCCCAGCACCAGCGGCTGATCGGTGCCGGCGCCGCCGGCGAAAGCCTCGCCGTCGATCTTGCCGACATAGTCGATGCTCACGCGGTCGCCCTCGGCGGCCTTGCCGGTCTTCGGCTCGTAGCTGCGCGCCGATTCGGCGACGCGCTTGACCTGATCCTCGACTTCCGTGTCCGGCACGTCATAGACTTGACGGGTCACCTTGATGTCGGAGAAATCCTTGATCTCGATCGCCGGGATGACTTCGTAGTTGAGGCTGAATTCGAAATCGGTGCCGCCGGCCAGGATCTTCTCGGCCTCCTTCTCGTCCTCGGTCATGATCACCTCGGGCTGCATGGCGGCCTTTTCGCCGCGCCCCGAAATGATCGAACGGGTCGAGTCGTTGAGGATCTCGTTGACGACCTCGGCCATGAACGACTTGCCATACATCTTGCGCAGGTGCTGCACCGGCACCTTGCCCGGGCGGAAGCCGTTGATGCGCACCTTGTCGCGGGCGTCGGTCAGCCGCGCCATCAGCTTGGCTTCCATGTCACCGGCCGGCACGGTGATCTTGATCTCGCGCTTGAGACCGGAGTTGAGCGTTTCGGTGACCTGCATCCTAGAACCTTTGTTTTCAACAACGAGACTGCCAAACGGTCGTAGCCGTTTACAGCCTGCCGGTATGATCTTGCCGGAAATGGCTTTTGGGACGGAACCTGGCGATTTGACCGCTAGCGCGGTTCAAACTCTCCTGAACTACGCTTTGCCGGATGCGAATAAGTTTTTGTTTTTCCTACAACTTTTCACATCTTGCAGAAGCGGAAATTCACGTTCCGTCACATTCGACACGCCTTTTGTCACAGGCTAGGCTAATTTTCAACTATCTTCGCTCCAATGCATGTCGCCCAAAAGCGTGCAGCGGTTTTGGGAAAACGGCATGCATCACAACAAAGACTTAAGGCGCGTCGCCTGAACCCGTTTCGACGCAACGCGCTTTAGCCGGATAAGCATGGCTTGAGCCGCGACATTGACAGAATGATGGCTACATGGGATTGCCGGGGAAAGCGGATGTGGCGGAATTGGTAGACGCCCTGGATTTAGGTTCCAGTGCCGAAAGGCGTGGGGGTTCGAGTCCCTTCATCCGCACCAACCTTCGCTCTTCGAGCTTCGGGTTGCTGGCCAGCCAGCCCTGTCTCCTAGCCTTGGCGGCTGAGGACTAATAAAGCGGCTCCTCGAACAGCGTCTTGTCGCCGTCCATCAGCGCCTTGATCTGCGCCGTGCCGTCGGACGCTAGCGCGAGCTTGATGCCGAACGGCCGCACGCGCATGTCGTCCTGGATCGCCATGCCCTCGCCTTCGGGCACATAGAATCGATCGATCCCGTAGTCCGGTGCGATCGTCGCGTCGGGGCTGCGCAGGTCCCAGCCCGCGGCGACATGTCCGGCGATATCCGCCTCGTCCGCTCCGGCCGGGGCCGGCGCTTTGCCGAACCAGGCCGCCGTCGGCTGCCAGTAACCGTCAGCGCCCTTCTTCAATCGCACCGTGATCGAGCCGTCGTCGCTGGAAAACGCGCCTTGCGGAATGTTGGCGATCAGCTTCACCGGGACGCGCGAAATGGTGTTGTTCAACGAGACGTAGTCGCCGCGCAGGAGATCGCGCGGATCGATGGGCTCGACTTTCAGAAGCACTTCCTTGCCGTTGCGCAGGATCGCGGCCCGTCCAGCGATGATCCAGCTGAGAAAGCCGATCTGGACAAGCGCCAGCACCAGCGCCGAGACGATCAGTTTCCTGCCGGTCATGCCGTTGCTCCCTTCTCCGTGGGCGCCCTCATGCGTTTCTCGACGCGGATGATGATCAGCGCCAGGATGCCGAGCAGCACAGCCGCGGCCAGGAAGAATCCGGCCGTATCGAGCATCGACCGCAAGGTGACGCCGTAGATGATGGCGAGTTCGAAGGCGAAGCCGGCATAGGCCAGCCAGCGCAGCCCCCTGCTCTCGCGGCCAGCCTGGATGATCGCCGCCACGATGCCGGCAAGCGCCACAATCGAGGCGACGACGAAACCGCTGTTGTAGGTGCTTTCATCCGCCAGCTCGAACTGGATGATCGCCATGCCGGTGAGGAAACCGAACAAGGCGTGCAACGGCAGTCGGCCGTCCAGTTGAAGTATCCTATCGATCGGATCGCCCGCAAAGACGGCGGCGACAAAGAGCAGCGACGACACGATGGCCAGAGACATCGCTACCGGCAGCGTGTCATGATCCGTCGCCAGCAAAACCAGATAGAGAACCACCGACAGGATGATGAGGTGGCGTGCCGCCCGGCTGCGCGTCCAGAACGAAATGGCGAACAGGACGATCGCCATGACGATGAAGAGGTGCGGAATTTCCGCGCGCCAGTAGAAGCCGAACCCCTTGAGGACCAGCCAGGCATCGGCAATGCCAACCGCCGCCACCGTCAGCGGATTGGAACGCAGCGCCACCGCCGCCAGCGCCGTGCCGGCGCACCATGTCAACAGCGCCGAGGCCTCGTCGCCCGAGAGGTGATACATCTGGCCGATCAGCGCAATCGAGCCGCCGAAGGCGGCGGCGGCGACGATCCACAGCGCCTCGCCGATCGCGGCATGGTCGCGCGTCTTCAGCACCGCGCCGCCGACATAGCCACCGAGGATGAGGGCAAACAGCGCCGCCACGCGAACAAGACGCGGGATGACCTCCCAGTTGGCAGCGACGAAAATCAGGATCGCCGCGCCGAACAAAAGCGCCGCCATCATCGCCAGGATGGAACCGAAACTCAGCGACGCTCGCTCATTGGCAGCGATGTCGCTCGTCAATGCTTTCGCCGTGGCGGGATCGATCAGCCCTCTCTCCCGCCAGCGGGCGATATCCGCCCTCACTCGTGTCGCATAGCCCGCCATGCCTTCCCCCCAAAAACCCGGTCATTCCCTTAGCCGGAACAGGCAAGCCGTTGACGCTGCGGCATTTTCCGATTCGGTCTTCTTCGTGACGCAGGCGTGAATGGCCGTTAATGTTGCATTGCACAATTTGCATTGCTGCCATGCGCCAACGGCACTTTTAAATCGATATGACCCCACCTATTTTCTATTCGTACACAAACGGAATGATCCGAACCAAAGACGAAACGAGAACTACCATGAACCTGATCCGCAACTACCGCAACTGGCGCCGCTACCGGGACACCGTCTCCGAGCTGAGCCGCCTGTCGAACCGTGAACTGACCGACCTGGGCATCAGCCGCAGCGACATCCACTACGTCGCCCGCAAGGCGGTCTAATCCGCTTCGGACCGCAAATGGTCCGAGCCAGTTTTGAAGAGAGTTAACACAATGAACCTGATCCGCAGCTATCGTAACTGGCGCGTTTACCGCGACACCGTTACCGAGCTGGGTCGGCTTTCGAACCGCCAGCTCCACGATCTCGGCATCGTTCGCGACGAGATCAAGATGGTCGCCCGCAAGGCGATCTAAGCAAGGAATTTCGCCAGGGTCGACCTCCTCCCCGACCCTGACGGATACGGCCAACCCTCACCTCCTCCCGAGGGTTGACCACCGAAACGGCGCCCGCCGGATCTCCTCCCCCGGCGGGCGTTGTTCCAGAAGCGAACGAAGTTCGTCTTCGAAGGTTTCGCCCCTTCTCAAAGGCGAAAGGAATTTTCGCCCTCAAAGGCGACAAGGAATTTCGTCAAAGCCGACCTCCTCCCCGGCAATGACGAATAAGGTCGATCTTCACCTCCTCCCGAGGATCGACCTCCAAAACGACACCCGCCGGACCTCCTCCCCCGGCGGGTGTTGTTGTTTTCAGAGCATGATCCCGAAAAGTGGGAACCGGTTTTCGGAAAAAGATCATGCTTCAGGGATATCGAGGGCAGGCGGCGCCGTTGCCGGCCGGCAATTGCAATCGTGCCGCCAAGCGACTATTCCGGCGCTCATGAGCAAAAATCCCGTACACGTCATCGGCGGCGGCCTCGCCGGCTCCGAGGCCGCATGGCAGATCGCCGAGGCCGGCGTTCCCGTCGTTTTGCATGAGATGCGCCCCGTGCGCGGCACCGACGCCCACAAGACCGACGGTCTGGCCGAGCTCGTCTGCTCCAATTCCTTCCGCTCCGACGACGCCCAAAACAACGCGGTCGGCCTGCTGCATGCCGAAATGCGGCTCGCCGGCTCGCTGATCATGAGCGCCGGCGACGCGCATCAGGTTCCGGCCGGCGGCGCGCTGGCCGTCGACCGCGACGGCTTTTCCGATGCGGTCACCGCGAGGATCGAGGCGCATCCGCTGATCACCATCCAACGCGAGGAAGTGCCGGGACTGCCGCCCGAGGATTGGGACCAGGCGATCATCGCCACCGGCCCGCTGACGGCGCCCTCGCTTGCCCAGTCGATCGCCGACGCCACCGGCGCCGATGCGCTTGCCTTCTTCGACGCCATCGCGCCGATCGTGCATTTCGACACGATCGACATGAACACGGCCTGGTTCCAGTCGCGCTACGACAAGGTCGGCCCCGGCGGCACTGGCAAGGACTACATCAACTGCCCGATGGACAAGGACCAATATCTCGCCTTCGTGGCGGCGCTGCTGGAAGGCCAGAAGACCGAGTTCAAAGAGTGGGAAGGCACGCCTTATTTCGACGGCTGCCTGCCGATCGAGGTGATGGCCGAGCGCGGCGTCGAGACCTTGCGCTACGGGCCGATGAAGCCGATGGGCCTGACCAACGTCCATAATCCGACGGTCAAGGCCTATGCGGTGGTGCAGCTTCGCCAGGACAATGCGCTGGGCACGCTCTACAACATGGTTGGTTTCCAGACCAAGCTGAAGCATGCCGAACAGGTGCGCATCTTCCGCACCATTCCGGGGCTTGAGAACGCCGACTTCGCGCGGCTCGGCGGCCTGCACCGCAACACCTACATCAACTCCCCGACGCTGCTCGACCCCTCGCTGCAGCTGAAGTCGCGGCCGGGCCTGCGCTTTGCCGGCCAGATCACCGGCTGCGAAGGCTATGTCGAAAGCGCCGCGATCGGCCTGCTCGCCGGGCGCTTCGCCGCCGCCGAACGGCTTGGACAGGCGCCGTCGCTGCCGCCTTCGACCACCGCATTCGGCGCATTGCTGAACCACATCACCGGCGGTCATATCGTCTCCGACGACGAGCCCGGCAAGCGCTCCTTCCAGCCGATGAACGTCAATTTCGGCCTGTTCCCTCCGGCGGAAGCGCCGAAGGTCGAGGGCAAGCGCCTGCGCGGCAAGGACAAGACCGTCGCCAAAAGGCACGCCATCACCTCGCGCGCGCTGGCCGATTGCAGGGAGTGGCTGGGACTGCCGGCGCAGGCGGAGGCTGCGGAGTAGGCAGCTTTCGCATTAGACACCATGGTGCAAAGTAGGATATTATCCTACTTACTCTTCGATAGGAGCTGTGCCATGGAAGCCGCCGAGAAACTGTCCGTCACCGTCACGCCAGCCATGGCGCGAATGATTCGCGAAAAGGTCGAGGACGGGTCTTTTGGGTCGGCGAGCGAGGTTATCCGTGCAGCGCTACGCGCCTTCCAGCGCGAGGAGGAAGAGCATGCCGAGCGCATGGCATCGATCCGGGCGCGGGTGAAGGCTTCGATCGAGGACAAGCGGCCGAACCTTTCAGGAGAACAAGTGCGCGCTTATCTACAAGGGCTGTTTGCCGAGCATTCGAGCCCCGATGATGATTCGGCATCTTGAAGTCGAATATAGCCAAAGCGCGAGAGACGATCTCGCTAACATTTTCAGACACATAGCCGAGGCCAGCGGAAATCCGCGCATCGCACTGAAATTCGTCCTACGCATAGAGGACCGCTGCCAGAGCATCGGAAACGTCCCTCGCGGCGGGCGCTCTCGTGACGATATACTACCAGGGCTGCGAACCGTCCCTTTCGAGCATTCAGCCGTCATAGCCTATGTTGTCGAAAGCGATGTTGTTCGCATACTCAACATCTTCTATGGCGGCCGTGACTCTGAAGCACTGATGCGCGACGGTGGGTTGAGCGCTCCATCCTGAAGGGGTCTTACTCCGCAGGCTTGGCGCTCGCTTCCGGCAACCGCGGCTTGCCCGCCTCCCCCGGATTCCTCCGCACATAAGCCCCCTTCAGCGTCTCCGACGTGTCGCGCGAGCCGTCATGGCTCCAGCCCGGCGGCTTGATGAGATAGTTGAGGCGTTGGCCGAACGTCAGCCCTGGCGCAAACGCATCCTTGAACATGCCGATCCATTCGTGGAACGCCACCTTCAGCGGGTTGAAGGTGCCGATGTTCTTGACGATGCCGTAGCGCGGCCGGTCCTCCTCCAGCTCCGCAACGAAGGTGCCGAACATGCGGTCCCAGATGATCAGCGTGCCGGCGTAGTTGGCGTCGAGATAGCGCGGATTGGTGGCGTGGTGGACGCGGTGGTGCGAGGGCGTGTTGAAGATGAATTCGAACCAGCCCCACATCTTGCCTATCGTCTCGGTGTGGATCCAGAACTGCCAGACGAGGTTGAAGCCGAAGACGAAGGCGATCACCGCCGGATGGAAGCCGGCGAGCACCAGCGGCGCCTGCAGGATGAAGGTGAAGGTGAAAAGCCCGGTCCAGCTCTGCCTCAGCGCCGTCGAGAGATTGTAGTGCTGGCTGGAATGATGGTTGACGTGCTCGGCCCACACCCAGCGCACCCGGTGCGCGATGCGGTGATAGACGTAGTAGCGCAAATCATCGAGCAGGAAGGCGGCGACGAACACCCAGATCGACAGGCCGAGATTGAAGAAGCGGAACTGCCACAGCCACAGCAGCGCCCAGTAGGACACGACGCCGAGCAGCAGGCCGGCAACGACATTGCCGGTCCCCATCATCAGGCTGGCCAACGTGTCGCGCGTCTCGAACGATCCCCTGGCGCGGCCGGTGCGCACCAGCCAGAGCTCGATCAGGATCGCGGCGACGAAGAACGGGATCGCAAGCTGGGTCACCTGTGGGAAATTGTACTCGTCCATCACGCCGCCTTTCGGATCCCATCATGGCCCTGCAATGCCGCCGCCACCGCGAGCGCGCCGGCTTCGTCGGCAAAGACGAAATTGCCGCCTTTCCAGGTGAAATCATTGAGCCGCAGCGAGACCGCGTTCCTTTCCCTTGCCAGGGCCAGAATGTCGTGCGGCGTGACGATGCGCGTCAGAAAACAGTCGCCAATGCTCTGGACGATGCCGCAGCGCTGCGGGCCGAGATCGAGAAACGCAGCATGGGCGTCGGCTGTCAGCCGCACAGCGCCTGGCCTTTCATCGGGAAAATCCTCGGCAAAGCGTGCGAGCGCGTGGTCGGCGCCGGCAAGCGTCGCGGTCGTCGTGCCACCGGTGAAGTGCACGGCGGCGACGGACAAGGCGATGCCGAACACGACAAGGACGACCAGGACTGGCAGGCTCATGGGACGGCGACTCCTCCAGCGGCCCGCATTTCTTTGACGCGAGTCCGCCCAAATGGAATCCCTAGCATGATTGACGTTTACGTCAAAGGGGCGTCCAGCCCCGCATCGCATGACGCAAGAGCAGCCAGTGGCGGCGCAAGGTGGAGAGCGTCGCCGTTGTACTGAGCGGCGACCTCCCCGCCTTGTCCATCTTGTCGAGATAGGCACGGGTCAGCGCCAGCGGCAGGAAGGCCGGCCGCAGCGCAACGGGAAGCGCCGGCGCGCCTTTCTCGAAGGCGTTGAGATGGTCGCGCGCCAGCGCGATCATCGCAGCGACCGCGCGCTCCGCGGCGGCCCCGCCCTCTCCCTTGACGAACCCTTCCGGCGTCGTGCCGGCTGCCGAAAGGATGTCCGCGGGCACGAAACATTGTCTACGCCGACGGTGCAGCGGCAGCAGAAGCAGCAGGCCGGTGATCGCCTGCGCGCAACCGGCTCGGCCCGCCAGTTCGGCAAAGCCTGGCGCCGCGACCGGGTCGAGCACCATCGCCGCAAGCTGGATCAGCGCCGCGGCCGTTTCGCCGCAATAGCCCTCGAGGTCGGTCCGCGACGGCATCGGATCGTCATAGAGATCGAAGATGCGCGCCTCGAGCATGTTGTCGAAGGCGGATCTCGGCAGATGATTGCCGACGATCGCGGCCTTCAGGGCGTCGGCGATCGGATGGCCGGTCTCCTCCGTGCCGTTGGCATCGATGACGTCGCGCCACCATTGCAGCCTGACCTCGCCCGGCAGCGGCTCATGGATGCGGTCGCGCACGCCGGCGATCTCGGCGTTGAAGGCGTAGAGGGCAAGCAGCGCGTCGCGCTTGTCGACCGGCGCATAGAGCGCCGACAGATAACGGTCATGGTCGGCGGCCCGGGCCGCACCCATGACGATGTCGCCATTCTTGACGATGTCGGGAGTGCCGGCCATTCAGTCGACGGCGATCAGCGCTGCGGCCACGGCGCGGTCTTCGGCGAGCAGCACGTTATAGGTCCGCACCGCTGCTCCGGTCGACATCGGGTCGGCCGAGATACCGGCCTCCTTGAGCGCGGCGCGCAGTGCCGCCGGCAGCGGCCGCAATTCCTTGCCCATGCCGACCAGCAGGATCTCCACCCTGCCGGCCTCGGCGAACAGCCTGTCGAAGTCCGAGGCCTTCAGCGCCAGCGGATCGGCCGGCTCCCAGCCGTGGATGCCTGACGGCAGGACGAGCAGCGATCCGCGATGCGACATGTCGGCAAAACGGAAGCCGCCATTGCCATAGGCCTCGATCGGCGCCTTGCCGGGGAAATGCGCCTCGCGGATGATGATGCCTTTGGCCATGGGTCTAGAGCATGATGCCGAAAAGTGTGAAGCGGTTTTCGGACGACATCATGCTCTTTACCATCCGGCCCTGGCGACGTCAGGTCGCCACGGCCTTGCCGTTGACCGGCTTCTTCTCGTCTTCGGTGGCGGCCTGCGGCCGCAACCGGAACAGGATCAGCAGCGGCGCGGCGATGAAGATCGACGAATAGGTGCCGAACACCACGCCGAACAGCATCGCCATCGTGAAGGACCGGATCACCTCGCCGCCGAACAGCACCAGCGCCAGCAGCGCCAGGATGGTGGTGACCGAGGTCAGCGTGGTTCGAGACAGCGTCTCGTTGATGGCGTTGTTCAGGAGCTGCGGCAGCGGCATCTTCTTGTATTTTCGCAGATCCTCGCGGACGCGGTCATAGACCACGATCGTGTCGTTCAGCGAATAGCCGATGATGGTCAGGATCGCCGCCAGCGACGACTGGTTGAACTCCAGCCCTGTCAGGACGAAGAAGCCGATCGTCATCACCACATCGTGCACCGTGGCGACGATGGCGCCGACCGCGAACTGCCACTCGAAGCGGAACCAGACATAGAGCAGGATGCCGACCAGCGCGATCAGCATGGCGATCGTGCCCTGCTTGGCGAGTTCGCCGGAGACCGTCGGTCCCACCACTTCGACACGGCGGAAGTCGTACTGGTCCTGCAACTCGCCCCGCACCTTGTCGATGACGGTCTGCTCGGCGTTCTCGCCGCCGTCCTGCGTGCCGACGCGGATCAGGACGTCGTTCGGCGCGCCAAACTGCTGCACCTGGATCTCGCCGATGTTGAGTTCGGACAGCCGGTTGCGGATGTCGCCGAGATTGGCGTCGCCCTGCTTGGACTGCACCTCGATCATCGAGCCGCCCTTGAAGTCGATGCCATAATTGATGTCGATGGTCAGGAACCCGACGACCGACAGGATCGACAACAGGCTGGACAAAGCGAACGTCCAGCGGCGGATGCCCATGAACGGGATTTTTGTGCCCGGTGGAATGAAGGTGACCGGCGCGCGTGGCAGTTCCTTCGGCCGGGCGCGGCGCAGCCACATCGACACCAGCATGCGGGTGAAGGTGAAAGCGGTGAAGACCGTCGTCAAAATGCCGATCGCATAGGTGATGGCAAAACCCTTGACCGGGCCGGTGCCCAGCCAGAACAGCACCACGGTGGCGATCAGCGAGGTGACGTTGGAATCGACGATCGTCGCCAGCGCCTTGGAGAAACCGGTATCGATCGACTGGATCACCGAGCGGCCGTTTCGTCGCTCCTCGCGGATGCGCTCGTAGATCAGAACGTTGGAGTCCACCGCCATGCCGATGGTGAGCACGATACCGGCGATGCCGGGTAAGGTCAGCGTTGCGCCCAAAAGCGACAGCACCGCCACGATCATCGCCACGTGGACAGCGAGCGCGATGTTGGCGAGGAAGCCGAGGAAGCCATAGGCGACGAACATGAAGGCGACGACGAGAATCGAGCCGATGATGCCCGCAACCTTGCCCGCATGGATCGAGTCCTGGCCAAGGCCCGGACCGACGGTACGTTCTTCGATCACCGTCAACTTCGCCGGCAACGCGCCGGCGCGCAGGAGAACCGCAAGATCGTTCGCGCTTTCGGCGGTGAAGTTGCCCGAAATCTGGCCAGAACCGCCGAGAATTGGTTCGCGAATTTGCGGCGCGGAAATGACCTGATTGTCAAGGATGATGGCGAAGCGCTTACCGACATTCGCAGCTGTCGCCTGGCCGAACCGGGTCGCTCCTCTCGAGTTGAAGGTGAATGAAACGACCGGTTCGTTGTTCCGGGAATCATAGGTTGCCGACGCCTTGGCAAGGTCCTCCCCTGAAACGAGAACGCGGTTTTCGATCAGATAGGGAACCGGCGGATCGTCCTGGGAATAGAGCACCGACGAACCGGCCGGCGGACGATTCTTCACCGCATCCTGCGCCGGCATCGACTCGTCGACCATCTGGAAGGTCAGCTTGGCGGTCTGGCCGATGATCTCCTTCAGCCTCTGCGGGTCCTGCAGGCCCGGCACCTGAACCAGGATGCGGTCGTCTCCCTGCCGCTGAACGATCGGCTCTGTGGTGCCCAATTCGTTGACGCGACGTTCCACGACTTCGATCGATTGCGCCAGAGCGGACGAGGTACGAAATTTTATGCCGGCGTCGGTAACAGTGAATTTAAGCAACCCAGCTTCGGAATCATCCAGCGCCATTTCCTGGACAGAGCCGCCAGAGAACAAGCCGGCAGCGACGGGAGCGGTCAGCGACTTCAACGCGGTCTTTGCTGCATCGATCTGGGTCGGATCCGTGATGCGAACCTGCACGGTTCGGCCCGTTCCACCAAGTGCCGTATACTGAATCTTGGCCTCGCGCAGCAGCGTCCGGATTTCGTCACGCGCCGTCTCCAATTGCGCCTTGATCAGGTCGTTCTGATCCATCTGGAGCAGGATGTGCGAACCGCCCTGAAGGTCGAGGCCGAGCGTCATCTGCCGCTTCGGCACCCAGCTGGGCAATTGCGCCAGCATGCTTGCCGGGAAAAGATTGGGCGCGGCGAGGATCACTGTGATGGCCACGGCGAGCCAGATCAGGATCATCTTCAGGCGCGAGAAATAGAGCATTCGTTCTTATCCGTTCAGGCGTACAAGCGGCAGCGTTCCGCCATGAGGGTTAGGTTACTTCTTGGCGTTCTGGTTCGCCACCGGTTCGCCCTTGACGCGCACGTCCGAGATCGTCGAGCGCAGCGCCGTCACCTTGGTTCCGCCGCCAAGGTCGATCTCCAGCTCATTGTCGTCGATCACCTTGGTCACCTTGCCGACGAAGCCGCCACCGGTCACCACCGTATCGCCGCGGCGCACCGCCGACAGCATTTCCTGGCGCTTCTTCAGCTGTGCGCGCTGCGGCCGGATGATCAGAAAATACATGATCACGAAAATCAGGACAAACGGCAAAATCGAGATGAGCATGTCTGGCGAGGCGCCGACGCCCTGGGCGTATGCCGGTGTAACGAACATCAAGAAACTCCTGGGTGGTGAAATACCGCCGCGGCCGCCCCGCGAAAATTTGGCCGGAATATAGTCGCTAAACTTGCCAATGCAACTGCGCTGCGAGCCCAATCCGTTGCTTTTCCAGCCGTTTGCGACGTGCTAGAGCGTCGCAGCGGAAGCCGCTTCGAGGCCACCGAAAAGATCATGCTCCACAAAAGCTTGGGCCTGGTTCCAGCAGCGACGCCACGGAAGCTGCTCCCACATCCCGACACACCACAACACAAAGACCTGACATGACCGACAGCCTGGACGCCTTGAACAAGAAGCTCGACCGCCTGATCGAGGCGGTTTCCCGCCTCGCTCCGCCGCCCGTGCCGGAGACCGACCTCGGCGTGGCGGACTGCTTCGTCTGGCAGGCGGACCCCGGCTTTCTGGAACCGGTGCGCAAGGTCAACCGCGTCGACATCGGCCTGATCCGCG
This sequence comes from Mesorhizobium sp. CNPSo 4661, assembly GCF_057784215.1. NCBI lineage: Bacteria > Pseudomonadati > Pseudomonadota > Alphaproteobacteria > Hyphomicrobiales > Phyllobacteriaceae > Mesorhizobium > Mesorhizobium sp. CNPSo 4661. The sequence goes on from NZ_JBWGIO010000020.1 coordinate 107,060, forward strand.
GCGTCGACCGCGTGCGCGACATCCTGCTCGACAACACCGAGCGTTTCGCGTCCGGCTACGCGGCGAACAACGTGCTCTTGTGGGGCGCGCGCGGCATGGGCAAATCCTCCTTGGTCAAGGCCGTGCATGCCACCGTCAACGCCTCCGACAAGCTCGACCGGCCGCTGAAGTTGATCGAGATCCATCGCGAGGACATCGACACGCTCCCCAAGTTGATGGGCCTCCTGAAGGCGGCTCCCTATCGCTTCATCCTGTTTTGCGACGACCTTTCGTTCGACCATGACGACACGTCGTACAAGTCGCTGAAGGCGGCGCTCGAAGGCGGCGTCGAGGGTCGGCCCACCAACGTCATCTTCTATGCCACGTCCAACCGGCGGCATCTGCTGCCGCGCGACATGATCGACAATGAGCGTTCGACCGCCATCAACCCTTCGGAAGCGGTTGAGGAAAAGGTTTCTCTTTCCGACCGTTTCGGCCTGTGGCTCGGCTTCCACAAATGCTCGCAGGACGAGTATCTCGACATGATCGACGGCTATGTCCGCCATCACGGCCTGGCGATCGACCCCGAGCAGCTGCGCGCCGAGGCGCTGGAATGGGCAACCACGCGCGGCAGCCGCTCCGGCCGCGTCGCCTGGCAGTTCACCCAGGACCTCGCCGGCCGCCTCGGCAAGCCGCTGAAGGACTAAGCGCGGACGTCACCTGGACGGCCGCGCCCCCGCAGGTCACGCGGCGTCTGGCCGATCTCGCGGCGCATCCAATGCGCCAGATGCGACTGGTGCGCGAAGCCGGTCAACGCAGCAACCTCGCTCGTGCCGAGATCGCCTCGCTGCAGCAGAACGCGCGCGCGTTCCACGCGACGCCGCAACACATAGCGATGCAAGGTGACGCCCATCGCCGCCTTGAACCATGTCCGCAAATGCGAGCTGCTCGCGCCGGCAACCCTACTTAGGCGATCGATCGAAAGCGGTTCATGGAGCGCGGCCTCGATATGCTCCAGGACGCGCTTGAGCTGGGCGTCCGACAACCGATTCACTCTCGAACCAACTATGTCTGGCCCATCGAGGCCAAGCAGCCTCACGGCAAGCGCGGCGCCAATGCTGTCGGCAAACAAAGGGCTGCTCGGCGTGCCTGCGTCGAGATCGCTCTGCAGCGCCCGGGCCAGATGTTCGATGCGCTGGTCACGCAGCAGATGGCGCGTCTCGAACCGCGACACTCGCGCCCTGCCGCCGAGTTCCGCCGCGACCCTTTCCATCAAGGCCGGCTGCAAGACGATCTCAACCGTGTCGAACGGGGTTTCCGCCTCGAAGCCGCCCTCCTCGCCGGCTGGCACAAGATCGATATCGCCGGCGCGCCTGACGAAATATCGCCCGACCTGATTGCAGTAGGAGCGCGTCGCGGCACTTGCATGCACCATGATCCGATGGTGCAGCGCCCGGGGCAGCCGATGGATGCCGGCTTCGACATGTCGGGAAACCATTGCTACGTCGGACGCGGATCGGGCCGGAGCGGATTGCGGGCGCATGCTCTCTCGATTCATGGCAAAACCTGTTCAAGATTTGGCGGTTCCCGCGCGATTTTCAATGCCGCGAACCTGTACTCACCCCTCTCCCATCAAGCTTGGAAGAGAGGTTGCCATGAGTTTGTATGTCGTTGTCGGCGCAGGCCCGGTCGGACGCGAGACCGCTCGCCTTCTTGGCGAAGAGGGACATGACGTCATTCTGACGAGCCGGAGCGTCGGCTCGAATGCGTTGCGGAACGTGCGGACCGTACAGGCCGACGCCACGGATGCCTCGGAATTGTCGCGTGTCTGCCGAGGCGCCGATGCCATCTTCATGTGCGCCATGGCCACATATCATCGCTGGCCAACCGACTTTTTCCCCATAATCGACGGCACCGTGCGCGCCGCGGAGACGGTCGGCGCCAAGCTCATCGTGCTCGGAAACCTGTATGGCTATGGGAAAAATACCAATGGCCCGCTTCGCTCCGACATGCCGCTGGACCCGACTTCGAGGAAGGGAACCGCAAGGACGATCATGTGGCAACGGGCGGCCCGTGCCGGTGTGCCGGCGATCGAAATACGCTCCAGCGACTATCTCGGGCATGGCGCGATCAGCTACTTCTCGCTGGTCGCGCTGCCCTCCATCATCGAGGGCAAGCCAACCGCCTTCATTGGAGACCTCGACGCGACCCACGCCTGGAGCTTCACCAGGGACGTCGCCAGGACACTTGCCGCGGCCTCCTTCTACACAGGCGAATGGGGACGGGCGTTCCATGTCCCCTCCCAACCCGCCTCGCCCCGGGAGCTCATCCGCAAGACCACGGCGATGCTCGGAAAAGAGGTTCCGGAGATGCGTTCCTATTCCGTCCCCGAGATGGAAGCGCTGGGCATGCATGAGCTCATCGAGATGAGCTACCTCTTCGAAAGCCCCTTGCTGGTCGATTCATCCGACTCCGAGGCACTTCTGGGTGTGAAGGCCAGCAGCCTCGAGGAGATGATCGCCGACACGCTCCGCGATCACCTTTGAGCCTTGCGGGCGGGCATTTCATACAACTGAAAAAGCCCGCTCCTTGCGAAGCGGGCTGAAGACGGCGGGCCGGACTGGAGGTCAGGCGGCCCGCAAAGGTTCTTGTTCTATTCGAGGTAGCCGGTCGGATCGACCGGGGCCGAGTTCTTGCGCACTTCGAAGTGCAGCTTGGGCGAGTCGGTGGTGCCGCTCATGCCGGACAGCGCGATCTCCTGGCCGCGCTTGACCTTCTGGCCGCGCTGCACCTCGATCGAGCTTGCATGGCCATAGACGGTGACCAGGCCGTTCTCGTGCCGCACCAGGACGGTGTTGCCGAATTCCTTGAGGCCGTCGCCGGCATAGATGACGACGCCGTTCTCGGCCGCCTTGATCGGCGTTCCTTCCGGCACCGCGATGTCGACGCCGTCCTTGCCGGAACCGAAGCCGGAGATGACACGGCCGCGCACCGGCCAGCGCATCTTGCCGATGCCGGTTGCGTCGGGCGCCTCCGCATTGTCGTCCTCGGCCTGCTGGATGACCTTGGCGTCCTTCTTCGGCGGCGTATAGGAGGCGAGCGTCTCGGTGGTCTTGGCCGCCGGCGGCGTCGTTGCCGTCGTCACTGGGTCGACGGCCGGCTTGGCCGCCGCCGCGGGCTTGGCGGACGCGACCTGAACGGTGCCGCCGGCCGGAACCTTGAGTGTCTGGCCGATCTTGAGCAGGCCGTCCTTCATGCCGTTGGCCTGCTTCAGCGCCGTTGTGCCGACGCCGGTCTTCCTGGCGATCGACGACAGCGTGTCGCCCTGCTGCACCGTGTAGGTGCCGCCGGCGCCGGCTGGCTTGGCCTCGGCCATCTGCTGCGCGGGCTTCGGGTTCTTGGAACCCGCGGCCGCGGCCGATGCATCGACCTGGGCGGCTGCCTTGCCGTCCTTGACCTTGGGCTGCTGCGGCAGCACGGCGACCTTCTCCGGAGCGGGCTGCTTCGGCGTGTTCGTCGGCTTGCCTTCCGCGACCTTCGCCTCCGCCTTGCTGGAATAGGCATAGGCGGGGATAACGATCTTCTGGCCGCTGCGGATGCCCTTCTTCGGATCGATCCCGTTGACCTTGGCGATGGCATCGGCCGGCACATGATAATGCGCAGCCAGGCCAGAAAGCGTCTCGCCGTCGCGCACCACGATCTCGGTCGCGTGCGGCGCGGCGCTCGCATTGCGCACGGCGTCGGGCTCGGCGGTCTTGAACGGCTTGGCCGCGGCAACCGTGCCGGTGGCCGTCCTGTCGAGATGCGGCGCTGGCGCAAGCGCCGGAGCGGGCGTAAGAGCAGGAGCCGAAGCGGTACGCATCGGCTTTGCCGGAGCCGGCGCCGACGGAGGCGGCAATTGCTGGGCGGTGACCGGCTCGAGGCTCGAGCGGCTCACCGACTGGGTATGGGCGCCGTCGACCGGCGCCGGCGCGACCGTGTCGCCCGGATAGGGCTGGTCGACATTCTGCTTGTTGATGATGGCGCGCTGATTGTTGGTGGATGATGTGAAGACATCATCGACACCGTTGAAGCGCATCGACTGGGAACTGCACCCGGCCGCCGCGCCGGCAATCATCAGGACAGCGCAACCGCGCGCCAGATTACGTCTGTTTGCCTTCAAGTGATTGAATTGCATCGCACTAACCCGCACAGACCCGGTACAAACTGGCCCTGATTAAAGCGCGTTAATGTTACTGGGCGGTTAACCCGTTAGAATCCGACGAAAATTTTCTTAAAACATTGGCGGAAATTTTGGCGAGGCCGAAATCCGGGTGACAGCAACGCGGATATCCCGGCTTTCCGGCGCATCGCTACGATGAGCTGAAGGCTCCTGAACCTCGTCATTCCAGAGCGGAGCAAGGAGCGTAGCGACGTCGCTTCGCTCCTGCTACGCCCGTGGATGACGACCGCGATAGGCGTCTCGGCCAATCGCCAGGGCATCGGATCTGCCAACGCACACGAACCAACCGGTTAGAACTTTTGTGTTGAGGAACTAGATCACCGCGGCAACACTGCGCAGGATCGGCTGCAGCCTGACCATGCCGATGTCCTCGCGCTCGAAGCGGCTGCCGACCTTGGTGAGCTTGGCCAGCACCTGCTCGCCCTCCTCCGGACCGATCGGCGCGATCACGACGCCGCCACTCGACAACTGGTCGAGCAGGAAGCGCGGCAGGCTGTCGAAGGCCGCCCAGGCGACGATGCGGTCGAACGGCCCCTCATTGGGCAGGCCGTTGGAACCGTCGGCCTGGCGGGCGATGACGTTGCTGATGGCCAGCGCCTCGAAGCGCTGCTTGGCCTGTTCGGTCAGCGTCTTGTAGCGGTCGATGGTGATGACGCGCGCCGCGAGCCTCGACATCACAGCTGCCGTGTAGCCCGAGCCGGTGCCGATCTCGAGCACGCGGTTGCCCGGCTCGATGTGGAGCGCGGCGATCACCGCCGCCTGCAGATCGGCGCCCTCGATCGCCTCGCCGCATTCGATCGGCAGCATGCCGTCCGACCAGGCGATCGCATGGAACTGGGCCGACAGGAAACCACGCCGCGGCGTCGCCTCGAAGGCGGCAACCAGCGCCTTCGGCGCCGTGCCCCTGCCCCGCAGCCTGAGCAGGAAAGCGGCGAAACCTTCGCGGTCGTCGATGCCCGTATTCATGCCAAAACCGTATTCATGCCAAAACCGTGTTCATGCCAATGCCTTGTTCATGACAGCGCCTTGGTGAGCTGGTCGCGGAGTTCATGGGCGGTAAGGTCGAGCTGCAGCGGCGTCACCGACACCAGCCGGTTGCGCATCGCATAAAGGTCCGTGCCCTTCTTGCCCTCGACCGGCTCGCGGCCGAAGCGCAGCCAGTAATAAGGCAGGCCGCGCCCATCGCGCCGCTCGTCGACCCACAGGCTATGCACCAGCTTGCCCTGCGAGGTGACGACTGTGCCCTCCACTTCGTCGGGGGCGCAGTTCGGGAAATTGACATTGAGCAGCACGCCTTCCGGCAGCGGCGTTTCCACCAGCCGCTTGAGCAGCGCCGGCGCCAGCGCTTCGGTCGTCTCGTACGGAACGACGCGGTCCTCGCCGACATAGGAATAGGCCTGGCTGACCGCGATTGAGCGCACGCCGAGCAACGCGCCTTCCATGGCGCCCGCCACGGTGCCGGAATAGGTGACGTCGTCGGCGATGTTGGCGCCGGAATTGACGCCGGACAGGATCAGGTCCGGCGGTCCGGGCAGGATCTTTTTCGTGCCCATGATGACGCAGTCGGTCGGGGTGCCGCGCACGGCGAAATGCTTCTCGCCGATCTTGCGCAGCCTTAGCGGCTCCGAGATCGACAGCGAATGCGCATAGCCGGACTGGTCCTGCTCCGGCGCCACCACCCAGACATCGTCCGATAGCGTGCGCGCGATGCGTTCGAGCGACGCCAGCCCTTCGGCGTGGATGCCGTCGTCGTTGGTCAGGAGAATGCGCATCAAGTCACTTCGCTTCGATCTTGGCCAGACCACCCATGTAAGGCCGCAGCACTTCAGGAATGGTTACGCTGCCATCCTCATTTTGGTAGTTTTCGATGACGGCAATCAGAGCGCGGCCGACAGCGGTGCCCGAACCATTCAACGTATGGACGAAGCGGTTGCCCTTGCCGTCCTTGTCCTTGTAGCGGGCATCCATGCGCCGGGCCTGGAAATCGCCGCAAACCGAGCAGGACGAGATTTCGCGATAGGCGTTCTGCCCTGGCAGCCAGACCTCGATGTCATAGGTCTTGCGCGCGCCAAAACCCATGTCGCCGGTGCAGAGCGTCACGGTGCGGAACGGCAGGCCGAGCCGCTTCAGCACCTCCTCGGCGCATTGCGTCATGCGCTCATGCTCGGCGATCGAGCTTTCCTGGTCGGTGATCGAAACGAGTTCGACCTTGTAGAACTGGTGCTGGCGCAGCATGCCGCGCGTGTCACGGCCGGCCGAACCCGCTTCCGAGCGGAAGCATGGCGTCAAGGCGGTGTAGCGCAACGGCAGCTTTTCATGCGCGGTGATCTCTTCGCGCACGAGGTTTGTCAGCGGCACCTCAGCCGTCGGGATCAGGCCGAGGCGACCGTCGCCATGCGGCGTGAAGAACAGGTCCTCCTCGAATTTCGGCAGCTGGTTGGTGCCGAAAAGCACCTCGTCGCGCACCATCAGCGGCGGGATGATCTCTTCATAACCGTGCTCGGTGGTGTGCAGATCGAGCATGAACTGGCCAAGCGCGCGTTCCATGCGCGCCAGCTGGCTCTTCAGCACGGTGAAGCGGGCGCCGGACAGTTTCGCCGCGCGCTCGAAATCCATCATGCCGAGCGCTTCGCCGATCTCGAAATGCTCCTTCACCCAGTTCGGGCGCGTCGGCACCTCGCCGACGATGCGCTTGACGACATTGTCGTGCTCGTCCTTGCCGACCGGCACATCCTCAAGCGGCACGTTGGGCAGCACCGCAAGCGCGTCGTTCAGCGCCTTGTCGAGCTGACGCTCGCGCGCCTCGCCGTCCTGGATGAACGCCTTGATGTCGCTGACTTCGCCCTTGAGCTTTTCGGCAAGCGCTGAATCGCCCGAAAGCATGGCGTTGCCGATCTCTTTCGAGGCGGCGTTGCGGCGTTCCTGCTTGACCTGCAGCTCGCTGAGATGCGAACGCCGCGCTTCGTCCTTCGCGACCAGATCGTCGACCGTGGACTGCGCCTCGCCCGCCGACCACGAGCGCTTCACCAGCGCCTCGACAAGGGCCTTTGGGTTTTCACGAATCCATTTGATATCAAGCATGGTCGATCCTCAAAGTCATGCACGTCGCCCGGAAGTGTGCCGCGGTTCTGGGATAACAACATGCATCAAAGCTAAAACTTAAAGCGCGTCGCTTGAATTCGTTTCAGCGCGATGCGCTTTAAGGATCGAGGGCGTAAACCGCATCCGCTATCGATGCAAGACGGTGGCTATGCCGAGCGCCTCGATTTTCCCTGCTTGAACTGCCTTGCCTACGCCGACGGCGCGTCCGGCGTGTCGCTCGCGACCGAGCTCTCCGCCTCTGCCTGCTCGCGCGCCAGCCGGTCGCGCGCCTGGCTGCGCTCGATCATGCGCGACGACCAGATGGCGACCTCGTAGAGGATGATGGTCGGGACCGCGAGGCCGATCTGGCTCATCGGATCTGGCGGGGTCAGCACTGCGGCAACGACAAAGGAAAGGACGATCGCCCATTTGCGCTTCTCGGCCAGCGCCTGCGACGACAATATGCCGACGCGCGTCAACAGGCTGGTCACCACTGGCAGCTGGAACACCAGGCCGAAGGAGAAGATCAGCGTCATGATCAGGCTGAGATATTCCGAAACCTTCGGCAGCAGCGAAATCTGCACCTGATCGTTGGTGCCGGTCTGCTGCATGGCCAGGAAGAACCACATCACCATCGGGGTGAAGAAGAAATAGACCAGCGAGGCACCCATCAGGAACAGGATGGGCGACGCGATCAGGAAGGGCAGGAAGGCGCTGCGCTCGTTCTTGTAGAGGCCCGGCGCGATGAACTTGTAGATCTGCGTGGCGATCAGCGGGAAGGCGATCACCATGCCGCCGAACATGGCGAGCTTCACCTGGGTGAAGAAGAACTCCTGCGGCGCGGTATAGATCAGCTCGACCTTGTGCGGATCGAGCCCTGCCCATTGCGTCGCCCATTTGAAGGGGACGACCAGAAGGTTGAACAGGCGCTTGGCGAAGAAGAAGCAGACGAGAAACGCGACGAAGAAGCCGCCCAGCGACCAGATCAGGCGACGGCGTAGCTCGATGAGATGCTCGATCAGCGGCGCCGACGATTTCTCGATTTCTTCCCGCTCCTTGTCCGATACGCTCACTTGGCGGCTCCCGCCGTCTTCTTGGTGTCAGATATCTTCTTTGCGGCCGGCTTCTTCGCCACCGCAGGCTTCGCCTTGGGCGCGGCTTTTCCGGCAGTCGCTGCGGCTTTGGCCGCAGCCGGCGGGGATTTGGCCGGCGCTTTTGCGGTCGGTGCCTTAGTTGCCGCAACCGGCTTGGCAGCGGCGCCAGCCATCTTGGCCTTAGCGGTCGCAGCCTTTTTCGCGGGCTTGGCCGCCAGAGGGGCCGCCGAAACCGATGCCGTGACGGAGGCGTCGGTCATGGCGGGGAAGGTCGGGGAGGTCGAAGCAGCCTCGGCTCCGCCGGCTCCCGGCATGTCCGTCGCGCCGTTCTTGAGCGGCTCGGCGGCCTGCGGCGTCTCCGCTGCCGGCGCCGCCGGATCGGCGGCCGGCTTGGGCTTCATCATCGTATCGACGCCGGACCGCACATCGGCCGCGGCCTGCTCGAAGGGATTGAGCTGCTTGCGCACCTCGTTCATCGGATTGAGACCGCGCAAGCTATCGATCGAACTCTTCACGTCGTCGAGCTCGGCTTCCTTCAGCGCTTCGTTGAACTGCTTCTGGAAGTCGCCGGCCATGGCACGCAATTTCGCCGCGGTGCGGCCGAAGGTGCGCAACATGTTGGGCAAATCCTTGGGCCCGACGACCACGATCATGACGACCGCGATCACCAGCAGTTCGCTCCAACCGACTTCGAACATGGCAATCTATTCCGACGGGTGCCTGCCGCCCAAAAATGCGAAGCGGTCTTGGGACAACAGCATGCTCAAACCAACAAACGGGATCAGCTCTTGCTGACCTTTTCCTTGCCCGGCGAAACAGTCTCGTCAGCGCGGTGCTCGACGGTACGCTTGTCGTCCGCAACGTCGTCGTCAGCCATGCCCTTCTTGAAGCTCTTGATGCCCTTGGCCATGTCGCCCATCAGTTCCGGGATCTTGCCGCGGCCGAACACCAGAAGCACGATGACCAGCACGATCATCCAGTGCCAAATCGAAAATGAACCCATAGCCAATCTCTCTCGAATGTTTTCCCTGGCGATGATCTATGCGTTTTCGCTCGGGGATTCAAACACAACCGCAATGAAGTTGATAAAATGGCTAGCGGATGTCACGCACTTTCGGCGTGAGCGCCTTGCTACGAATCCGCGCAGGCCTTGCTAATAAACCATCCGCGCCGGCTTCGCGCTCACTCTTCCGTGACGCGCGGCGTCAGCAACCCGAGTTCCTCGAGATCGATATCGGTCAGCTCATCCTCGTCCTCGGTCAGCGCATCCGGGTCGGCCGGCGGCACCGGCATCGAGAAGTTGGCCGGCATGCGCGTCGAGAGCAATCCGGCGCCCTTCAGTTCTTCCATGCCAGGCAGATCGCGGATCTCCTCCAGCGCGAAATGATCCAGGAAAGCGTCGGTGGTGCCATAGGTCACCGGCCGTCCAGGCGTGCGGCGACGACCGCGCATCCTGACCCATTCCGTTTCGAGCAGCGTGTCGAGCGTGCCCTTGGACGTTTCCACGCCCCTGATGTCCTCGATCTCGGCGCGCGTCACCGGCTGGTGATAGGCGATGATCGCCAGCACTTCGAGCGCCGCGCGGGAGAGCTTTCTCTGCTGGACGGAGTCCCGGCTCATCAGGAAAGCCAGGTCGCCAGCGGTGCGGAAGGCCCAGGCATCGCCGACCCGCACCAGGTTGACGCCGCGCTTGGCATAGATTTCCTGCAAATCCGCCATTGCAGCGGCAATGTTCACGCCTTCGGGCAGGCGCGCTGCAAGCTGCTTTTCGCTGACCGGCTCGGCGCTGGCGAAAATGATCGCCTCGGCCATGCGCACGGCTTCCGACAATTGCAGCCGCTCGGCGGGGTTTTCGATGGAACCCTGCTCGGCCATCTCGTCTTCCGGTTCGTCCTCGACCTTGAACGGAATGACCGAAGCGTTGGCGCGTTCGCTCATGATACCACCTCGACTGCCCTTACCCCTTGCGCGCGGCCGCGCAGATAGATCGGCGCGAACACCTGATCCTGCCGCACTTCCAGTTTGCCCTCGCGCACCATTTCGAGCGTCGCCGCGAAGGAACTGGCCATCGCCGTGCGCCGCTCTTCCGGCGCCGCAAGATATTCGATCAGAAAACTGTCGAGCGCCGTCCAATCGCCGACCGCGCCGATCAGCCGCGCCAGCACCTCGCGCGCGTCCTTCAGCGACCAGACGGCACGCCGGGCGATCGTCACATTGTTGATCGCCTGCTTCTGGCGCTGTTGCGCATAGGCGGTGAGCAGATCGTAGAGCGAGGCCGAAAAGCTGTTGCGCTTCTCGACAATGACCATTTCCGGCATGCCGCGCGCAAAGACGTCACGGCCAAGGCGGTTGCGGTTGACCAGCCGCGCCGAGGCGTCGCGCATGGCTTCCAGCCGCTTCAGCCGGAATTGCAGCACCGCCGCCAGTTCCTCGCCGCTCTCGCCCTCTTCGCCCGGCTGTTTCGGGATCAAGAGCTTCGACTTCAGGAAGGCGAGCCACGCCGCCATTACCAGATAGTCGGCGGCAAGCTCGAGCCTCAGCGCCCGCACCTTCTCGATGAAGGCCAGATATTGCTCGGCAAGCGCCAGGATAGAAATGCGCGCCAGATCGACCTTCTGGTTGCGGGCAAGATGCAAGAGAAGATCGAGCGGACCTTCGAAACCCGCCACGTCGACGACCAGCGACGGGTCGCCGGTCAGGCGTGAATCGTCGTTTTCGGCCCATAGACGGTCCATCGGTGCGGCCTTCGCGGCCTTGCCTTCCAATGTCTCCGCCACTTGCCTTTTGTCCCTTCGGTTCAGGCCACCGCTTCGAAATAGGTGGCGAATTCCGCGCGTATCGCCGTTTCGTCGGCGACGTCGCGATCCTTTATATAGGTCAGCGCCCGCTCCGCGCGCTGCAAGGACTTGCCCGACAGCGCCGTCGTGCGTGAGGCGATCCCCGACATCTCCTCGAAAACGCCGTTGCAGTGAAGGACGAGATCGCAGCCGGCCGCAAGGATCGAGGCCGCCTTTGTCGGGAAATCCCCAGAAAGTGCCTTCATCGAGGTGTCGTCGCTCATCAGCAGCCCGTCGAAGCCGATCTCGCCGCGGATCACCTGATTGACGATCTTGGCGGACGTCGTCGCCGGATTGTCGGGGTCGACGGCGCTGTAGACGACATGCGCCGTCATCGCCATCGGCAGCTCTCTGAGCGCCTTGAACGGGGCAAAATCATGCCGGCGGAGCTCCTCCAGCGGCGTATCGACGGTCGGCAGCGCGAAATGGGTATCGGCAAAAGCCCGGCCGTGGCCGGGAATATGCTTCATCACCGGCAGCACGCCGCCGGACATCAGCCCCTCGGCCGAAGCCCGGCCAAGCTCGATCACCGCATTGGGCTCCTTGCCATAGGCGCGCGCGCCGATGACGTCGCTGGCGCCTTCGACCGGCACATCGAGCACCGGCAGGCAGTCGGCCGTTATACCCAGGCGGGAGAGATCGAAGGCATGCAACCGCGCCATCAGCCAGGCGGCGCGGCGGCCGGCTTCCTTGTCCTCGCGCCACAGCGCGCCGAGCGCGCCGCCGGCGGGATAGTTCGGCGCCAGCGGCGGACGCAGGCGCTGCACCCGGCCGCCTTCCTGGTCGATGAAGACCGGAGCGTCCGGGCGGCCGACGCCGTCGCGCATCGCGGCGACAAGGTCGCGGATCTGCCCGGCTTCGCCGATGTTGCGCGCAAACAGGATGAAGCCCCAAGGACGTTCATCGCGATAGAAGCGGATTTCGTCTTCGGTGAGGGATTTCCCGGCGCAGCCGAGGATCATGGATTTTGATTCGCTCATAGACGGAAGCTTAAGGCTTTGAGCGAGCAAAGGGAATCACCCCTGCCCTTGGACACGCCAAAGGCCACAACCGTCCACAACGAAAAGCCGGCGCGGCCTTGCGGCGGCGCCGGCTTGAAAGGCTGGACAGGTCAGCGCGATACGAAGCAGTTGCCGCCGGCCGCCTTGTAGCTGGTGCAAAGGTTGATCGCATCGTTGCGTGACTGGGCCGGGACGCGGACGCGGTAGAAGGTGCCCTTGCCAGCGACCTCGGCCTTGACGATGTTGGCGGTGCGGCCGGAGAGCACGCTGCCATAGCGGCGCTGCAGGTCCTGATAGGTCGACTGCGCGCTTTCGACCGTCGGCTGCGAGGCGATCTGCATCGACCACGAGCCGCCGCCCGCTGCCGCCGCCGGATCGATCGAAGCGACCTGGTCCGGCTTGACCTCGCCGACGATATCGACCGGCTGGTCGGACGGCCGCGCCGGCGCCACCGGCACCACCGCCGGCGTGTTGGTCGACTGCGCCTTGGCTTCAGCCTTCTTCCCGGGCTTCGCCGGCTTGACGGCAGGCGCATCGGCCTGGTCCGTATCGGAAGCTACGGTTCCCGTCTGCTGGCCGTCGGAGGCCGGCGCGACATGCTGCGGCGCAGGATCGCTCGGCTCGGCCGCCGCGACCTTCGGCGCGGCCGGAGCCGGGTCCTCGCGCGGCACCAGCGAGCCGTCAGGCTTCACAATCATGGTCTTCACCTTGCGCGGTGCGACCGCGACGACGTCGTTGCTGGCGCCGTTGTCGGCATCCTGCTGCAGCACCTGGGCGATGCGGTCTTCCGACTTCGGCGCCGGTGCTGCCGGCTGGGCGCTCGCCGGCGCAGCAGGTTGCGCGCTTTTGGGCGCAGCCGCTTGCGCGACGCCGGGCAAGGCTGTGTCCGAATTGTCGGGGGCGCCAGTTCCGGCCGCAGCGTCGTTGTCGTTGGGCGAGAGATCGACGACCCGGCTCGGCGGCGGTTCCTTCGACGCCAGGTCCACGGGCTGCTCGGTGGTGTTCACCAGCTTCTGCTGCACCGACTCGGCGGGCTTCGTCGCGCCGCCGCCCTTGGCCACCGCGTCATAAACCTTGTTGTCCTGGTTCGGCACCACCGCGCCGCCCGGGTTTTCGGGCTTCACCTTGATCGGCGAATTGTCGGCCTTGACGATCACCGGAGCCTCGCCACCACCCTTGCCGCCGAAGGAGAAGGCCAGCGCGCCAAGGCCACCGAGAACCACCACGGCGCCGACCAGCGCCGCGATCATCACGCCGCGCCGGCGCGGCTGCGCCGCCTCGCGCTCGGCAAGCCCGGGGATCGCCATCGCTTCCTCGAGCTCGGGATCGTAGTCGAGCTCGTCGGCGGCGAAATCCTCCGCCTGCGAAACCGGCCGGCTGCCCGGCAGGTCGTCGGCGTCGTAATCGTTCGCCACGGCAAACGAAGCCGGGGCCACCGGAGCCGCCGGAGCCTCGGCGCGCAAATCGCGACGGTCGTAGCCATTGAAGCCGGCGCTGTAGGATTCGTCGTCATAGCCCCGGTTCTGCGTCGGCGCCGACGCGATCTCCGTCGCGTTCATGTCAGTGAGCAGGCTGGCGAATTCCGCATCGAGATCGTCGTAAGCGGGGGCCGCCGGCTGGTCTTCCTCGAAGCTGAGCTCCGGAATGTCGAGGTCGTCCGCGAGCGCCACCACGCGCTCCGGCACGTCGACCGTCTCGACATCCGGCACGTCGTCATGCTGGCCGGGCCGCGGCGGAGACGCCGGCGACTGCGCCGGCTTGGCATAGGCGGCATAATCCGTTGCCGGTTCGCTGCGATAGGTCGGCTCGGCCATCTGCACTGGCGCCGAAGGCGCCGCCATCTGTACCGGCGCCGAGGGCGCGGCCATCTGCGCCGGAGCCGAGGGCGCCGGCTGCGCGGCAAACGAAGCCTGCGCCGGCGGAGCGGAGGTCGGGGTAGAACGGCTCCACGACCTGGCTGATTCCGCAGGCGTCGAATGCAGCCAATCGGAGGAATTTACCGGAGACCTCGCCGTGGCAGCTGCCGCCCGCTCAGCCTCGATACTCCGAGCGAAAGCGGCACCGAAATCGTCATCGAAATCAACATCGGCTTCGGCCTTGGCCGAGCTTGAGAAATCCTGGCGATCGAGCTCGCCGGCAAGCAGGTCGTCCATGTCGCTCTCTGCCGGCTGAGCGCCCTGCCCGTTCTGCGCCGGCTGGTGCTCGTCGATATCCCAGTCGAGATCGTCGGCTGCCGCCTTCCCGCCAGCATAGCTCGCGGATTCCGCAACCAGGCGCGGCGCGGGAGCAGGCTCCTTGACCACCGGCATCGGCCGCGCGGTCATGGCGCCGAGCAGCGCATTGAGCTCGTCTTCCAGGCTGCGCTCGCTGGCTGCCGGCTTGGCCGGCTCGACGGCGGCGACAGGCGGAACCGGAGCGGCGACGGGAGCCGGCTCAACCGCGACCGGCTGCGACCGGGCAGCGGGCTCGGCGACCGGAGCTTGCGGCTCCTCATTCAGCGCATCGCGGAAACTCAGTTCGAAATCGTCATCGAGGGTCAGCGCGGCTGCGGGTTCGGGCGCCGGGAGCTCCGGTTCAGCGGCAAAATGGGCCGTCTCGATCGGCGCCTCTATCATCGGCGCCGTCTCGTCGTCGAACTCCGGCTCTTGAACATCCTGAGCCTGACCGAGATTGACATCGGCATCGCTCATCGCCTGGTCGAAATGACCGGCAAAATCATCCTCGGAAATCAGCGGCGCAGCCGCTTGAGTTTCGACCGGCTCGACAGCCTGGGCGTGCTGCTCCGGCTCGTGGCTCTCAAACGACAACTCGTCTTCGAGCGACATCTGGACCGCATTGTCGAAATCGGCGTCGAACGCCTCTTCGCTCGCGGCCTGCACGGCTTCGACGGCGTCCTGACGGGCGTCGGCCGGCTCGCGATAGTCGAGATTCGCGGGTTCGTGATGGTCGAGCTGGAAATCCTGATCCAGCGAAGCAGCCATTTCCTGATCGATCGGAAGCTCGTCCTCGAGCGGCGAGACATCCAGCGAACTGGCGACGGCCTTGTCGAAATCATCGTCGAAAGCGACTTCCGGCTCGGGAGCTTCTTGTGGCTCGGGCGCGAAATGCGGCTCGGATGCGAAATGCGCCTCCGGCGCAACTTCCGGCTCCGGCGCGAAATCCGGCTCCGGCGCGAACTCCGGCTCCGGCGCATGGGCCACGGCGAAATCGGCATGATCCGCCGCGTCGTCGAACACGAAATCCTGCTCGAAGGAAGCGGTTAGCTCATCGTCATTGGCGGCGCTGGCAGCCTCGAAGGCCGGCTGATTGCTGATCTGGTGTATGGCAGCCTGCTGAGCGACCGGAGCGCTTTCCTCGGCGGAATCGAACTCGCCCATCAACTCCTTCTCGAGGTCGATGTCGAAATCGCCCTCCTCCACGGCCTGATGGGCCGGCATGGCTTTCTCGGCCGCGGGGGCCGGCTGCCTCGCCGGCTGGCGGGGATCGAAACCCATGATCCGGGTCAGCTCCGCGAACGGATCATCGTCGGCGATATCGTTGTGGTCGGCTACTTTCAGCGGGGTTCTGTCTGCCATTATTGTTCCCGAACTCGCACACAGTCGGACGCCATGGACGTCGCGCAGGGTTGGCCCTTACCAGCGCAATGTGGGCAAAAGGTGACAGGTTTTTTAGTTAAACCTAACGCATTTCAGTGGGCGCGTCTGCCCCGATCAGCGTCAGGCCGGAGGTCAAAACATCCGAAACAGCCTGCACCAGCCCTAGTCTGGCATAGGTTGATTCTCGGTCGTTAACCTTAACAAAACGTAAGTCCTGGTTGTCATGGCCGCGATTCCACTGTGCATGGAAGCCGGAAGCGAGATCGTAGAGGTAGAATGCGAGCCGGTGCGGCTCCAGCGAAAGCGCCGCGGACTCGATCAGCCGGGGATATTCAGCCAGCTTCCGGATCAGCGCGATCTCACCCTCGTCCGTCAGCGCAGCCACGGAAGCCGCGAGCCGGTTGCGGTCGAAATTTGCCTCGCCAAGCTGCTCGCTCGCCTGCCTGAAGACGGAATGGCAACGCGCCGACGCATACTGCACGTAGAACACCGGATTGTCCTTCGACTGCTCCGTGACCTTGGCGAAGTCGAAATCCAGCGGCGCGTCGTTCTTGCGGTAAAGCATCATGAAGCGGATCGGGTCGCGGCCGACCTCGTCCACCACCTCTCGCAAGGTGACGAAATCGCCGGACCGCTTCGACATCCTGACGGGCTCGCCGTCACGGAACAGTTTTACGAGCTGGCAAAGCAGCACGGTGAGCTTGACCGTATCGCCGGCAACCGCCCGCGCCAGCGCCTCGAGCCGCTTCACATAGCCGCCATGGTCGGCGCCAAGCACATAGATCAGGTCGACGAAGCCGCGCTCGACCTTGTCCTTCAGATAGGCGACGTCGGCCGCAAAATAGGTGAACGAACCATCCGACTTGACGAGCGCCCGGTCCATATCGTCGCCAACCGCGGTCGAGCGGAACAGCGTCTGCTCGCGGTCTTCCCAATCGTCCGGCTTCTCGCCCTTGGGCGGCGGCAGCGTGCCCTTGTAGATATGCCCTTTGAGGGTCAGGTCGGCGATCGCCGCCCGGATCTTCCTGGCATTGTCGGCATGCAGCGTGCGCTCCGAGAAGAACACGTCGTGGTGCACGTTGAGCAACGCCAGATCCGCGCGGATCATCGCCATCATCGCATCGACGGTGCGGTCTTTGACGATCGCCAGCGCTTCATCTTCCGGCATCTGCAGCAGGCCACGACCGAATTCCTTGGCCAGCGCCTGGCCGACGGGGACCAGGTAATCGCCCGGATAGAGACCGGACGGGATCTCGCCGATATTGTCGCCGAGCGCCTCGCGATAGCGCAGGAACGCCGAGCGTCCCAGCACATCGATCTGCGAACCCGCGTCGTTGATGACGTATTCCTTGGTCACGTCGTAGCCGGCGAAGGCCATCAGATTGGCCAAGGCGTCGCCGACCACGGCGCCGCGGCAATGGCCGACATGCATGGGCCCGGTCGGGTTGGCCGAGACATATTCGACATTGGCCTTGCGGCCGCCGCCGATGGTCGAGCGGCCATAGTTGCGCCCCTCGCCAAGCAGCGCTGTCAGATGCGTGTGCCAGAACGCGTCCTTGAGCCTGAGATTGACGAAGCCCGGCCCGGCGACATCGGCTGAGGCAACGTCCGCGTCGGCGCGAAGCGCTTCGGCCAGTCTTTCGGCAAGCGCGCGCGGGTTCTGTCCAGTGGGCTTGGCCAGCACCATCGCCGCGTTGGTTGCGAGATCGCCGTGGCTCGCATCGCGCGGCGGCTCGACCGCGATGCGCGACAGGTCGAGCGCGGCCCCGTCCTTGTCTTTCAGGTCAAGGGCTTCGACGGCCTTTACGATCCGCGCGTTGAAATCGGCGAAGATATTCATTGGATATGCTCTGGGCTTTAAGAGGCGACCGGCTCGATGGCCGGCAAAATCGAGGCTCGCCCTAGCTCAAATCGGGCGTATGGTCAAACAGACGCCGATGTTCCTTGAGCGCATAGGTGTCGGTCATGCCGGCCAGGAAGTCGGCAACGCTGCGCGCCTTGATGCGGTCCTCGGCCCGGTCGAGCCCTTCGCGCCAGCCATCGGGCATGACGCGCGGATCGGCGAAATAGACGTCGAACAGCTCGCGCACGATGCGCTCGGCCTCTGCCCGCACCCGCATCACTTCCGGGTGCCGGTAGAGGTGCTTGTAGAGGAAAGCCTTCAGTTCCTTCTCCGCCGCGGCCATCCCCGCTGAAAAGGTCACCAAGGTCTCGCCCGCCGCCCGCACCGCATCGGCGCTGTCCGGTTTCAGGCGCTCGATATTGGCGGCGGTCGATGCAATGACGTCCTCCACCATCAGTGTGATCTGCCGGCGCAGCAGCTCGTGGCAGGTGCGGACGTCGTCAAGCTGGGGATATCGCTCACGAACGCCTCTCAGGATCGAGCCGGGCAGGCCGACCTCCCCCAGCATGTCCAGCGTCAACAGGCCGGCGCGCAGGCCGTCGTCTATGTCATGGGTGTTGTAGGCGATGTCGTCGGCGATCGCGGCGCACTGCGCCTCGATGCCGGCGAAACGGTCGAGCTCGAGGTCGTGCAGCTCGGAATAGTCGCGGATCGCTTGCGGCACCGGACCCTTGAGCCCCTTCCCGTTCGCATCGGTCAACGGGCCGTTATGCTTGACCAGCCCTTCCAGTGTCTCCCAGGCAAGGTTCAGCCCGTCGAATTCGGCGTAGCGCCGCTCGAGCCGCGTGACCACGCGCAGCGACTGGGCGTTGTGGTCGAAACCGCCCCAGGCGGCCATCTTCTCGTTCAGCGCGTCCTCGCCGGTGTGGCCGAAGGGCGTATGGCCGAAATCATGCACCAGGGCGACTGCTTCGGCCAGATCCTCGTCGCCGCGCAGCGCTCGCGCCAAGGCACGCGCGATCTGCGCCACCTCGATCGAATGCGTCAGCCGCGTGCGGTAGTGGTCGCCCTCATGCGCGACGAACACCTGCGTCTTGTGCTTCAGCCGGCGGAAGGCGGTGGAGTGGATGATGCGGTCGCGGTCGCGCTGGAACGGCGTGCGGGTCGGGCTTTCGGGCTCCTCGAACAGGCGCCCGCGCGAGCGCGCCGGGTCGCTCGCATAGACGGCGCGCGGCCGATCGCCGAACCCGATGTCGCCGAGAGCATCCTTGCCCTGCCGCTCGTTCATTGACCCACCAGTTGACTCAGGCCCGCCTGCTTCATACCTATCATCTGAAACCGAAAGCAAGGTGACGCCGATGGGCGCGGATGCCAAGACTGCCATGAAGGTCGAAATGACTGATGCCGCGGCTAAGCGGATTGCCAGGATTGTCTCCGGCGAACCAGGCAAGACGGCGCTGCGCGTTTCCGTCGAAGGCGGCGGCTGCTCGGGCTTTTCCTACAAGTTCGACCTCGTCGGCAGCCGCAACGATGACGACGTCGCCATCGAGAAGGATGGCGCGACGGTCCTGATTGATGACCTGTCGCTGGTCTATATGGGCGGCTCGGTGATCGATTTCGTCGACGACCTGATGGGCCAGTCCTTCCAGATCAGGAATCCGAACGCGGTTGCTTCCTGCGGCTGCGGCACCAGCTTCTCAATCTGATCGACCGAGACTTCGCAGGCCTATGACCGGTGCGGACCGGGTAGCCCTTGGCTGTCGCCCGGCTATTGGCAGGAATGCGAATGGACGGCCTTTCTAAAGGCCGGCGCAGGCAATACGATCGGCTTCGTCGAACGCCTTCCGTCCGAACAGCATCGAGGCCTGCATGAAGATCGTCACCTGGAACATCAACGGCGTTCGCGCCCGCATCGGCAACCTCACCCACTGGCTGACCGAAAGCGCGCCGGACATCGTGTGCCTGCAGGAGATCAAGACGGTCGATGAGCAGTTCCCGCGCGCCGAGATCGAGGCGCTGGGCTACAATGTCGAGACCAACGGCCAGAAGAGCTTCAACGGCGTCGCGATCCTGTCGAAGCTTCCTTTCGACGAGGTCAACCGCGGCTTGCCGGGCGACGACGCGGATGACCATGCACGCTTCATCGAAGGCGTCTTTTCGACCGACCAAGGCGCCCTGCGCGTCGTCTCGCTCTATCTGCCGAACGGCAACCCGATCGACGATGAGCGGAAGTTTCCCTACAAGCTGGCCTGGATGGCGCGGCTGGAGCGCTGGGCGCAAGAGCGACTGCGCCTGGAAGAGGCGCTGGTGCTGGCCGGCGACTACAATGTCATCCCGGAACCGGCCGATGCCCGCTTTCCCGAAAACTGGCTGGGCGACGCGCTGTTCCAGCCGCAGACGAGGCAAGCCTTCCGCCGGCTGAAGAATCTCGGCTTCACCGAGGCGGTGCGCGGTGTGACCGACTCGCCTGGCGTCTACACCTTCTGGGATTATCAGGCAGGCGCCTGGCAGAAGAACAACGGCATCCGCATCGACCACCTGCTGTTGTCACCGGAAGCCGCCAACCGTTTTGCGTCGGCCTCGGTGGAAAAGCACGTCCGCGCCTGGGAAAAGCCGTCCGACCACGTGCCGGTCGCGATCGAGCTCAGTCTGCAGCCGGCCTGAGACGTCCTGCCGTCAGGACCTGATCTCGCCACAAATCCCGTCTTTGATATGGATTGCTGTGGGGGTTGAATGGCGATCCGATTTCCTTTTCGGCCGGTCGGCCTTGCTTTGGCGCTTGCCGCACCAACGCCATCGCTGGCGGCGCCGACCTGTCTTGCCAATGGCAAATCCTTCGATGTCGGCCAGACGGCGTGCCTGACTATTGCCGGCGAAAGTCACCTCGCCCGTTGCGACATGGTCCTCAACAACACGTCCTGGACCAGGATCAAGGACGAATGTCCGGGGGAAGCGCCCAAACCGCACCCGACATCGCTCTCGACTCCGACGCCTGGTCCTGCGCCGACAGAGCCGACCGAGAACTGAAGCGCCGCCGATCTCCCCACCATCCAGGTTACGCTACGCACACATCTTCCGTGACTGGCGTGCCTGATCAGGCCGAGGCTTGATTGCCACGTGGTTCCCCCAATCCGTCGCTGCTTCGCAGCGCCACCTTTCCCCCCTCCGGAGGGAAAGGAAGGGAGGGTTGCTGGACGGAGCGTTGACGACAAAAAGCTTGGCGCCTTTCCTCTACCCCGTCGATCGGGGGAGAGGTGGCTCGGCGAAGCCGAGACGGAGTGGGGGTCGACCAGCGCTGCACTAGAGAATGCATGCGCTAAGCTACCACGCACGCTATCGTCAAACCCGCGCTTACTGGTCGCCGTTATTTCCCTTGGTCAGGATATCGTCCGCGAGCGAGATCGCGGTCCGGCGATCGGCCTCGCCGGCCGCGGCGAAAGCCTCTTCCTGCATGTTGCGGATCCAGGGCTGATCGGCCGCCGGAGCCCGCTGCAGCGCCGCCGTCATCATCGCCAGGCCGCGCACGACCTTGCCGCTCTGGAACAGAAGGTTGCCGAGCGTCGCCTGCGCGCCGGCATGGCCCTTCTCGGCGGCCAGTTGCAACCAGCGGCCTGCCTGCTTGACGCTGGCCTTCACGCCGCCCTCGCCCTTGAGGAACATCTGGCCGATCTCGAACTGGGCGTTCGGATTGCGGTAGTTGGCGGCGGCGCGCATGTAATATTCCTGCGCCGCAACCTCGTTTTCCTCGACGGGGGTGCCTGGAATGCCCTTGCGAAGATAGTCGCCGAGCGCCACCAGCGCGTCCGACACATAGCTTTCTTCCGGCGAGCCGGGCTCGACATCCTGGTCGACGATTTCCGAGAAGAACTTGAAGGCGGCATAGTCGTCGCGCGTCACGCCGTCGCCTTCGGCATACATGCGCGCAAGCTTCCAGGTGGCGCCGATCTGGCCATTCTCGGCGGCATATTTATAGGCTTCGACCGCCTGGTCCTTGTGGCCGCTCTTATAGGCGGAGAAGCCGAACTGGAACACCGCCCAAGGGCTCGACTGCGGCTTCACGCCGGTCTTGTCGTCAAACACCTTGTCGTCGAAGGCCATGGCCTGCCCGACGGCGCCCAAGGTCGCGACTGCGACCAGTGCCGGTAGGACAAACGACCTCAACACCTCAGATGTCCGCATAGCAGTGTGTTTCTTTCGCACCGCCGGGATGGGTCACCGCGCCGTCGCGGGCCGACCCTACGGTCTGCGCATATTTCCAGATCGCGCCGGACTGATAGTCGGTCTTGCGCGCCTTCCAATTCTTTGCCCGGGCCGCCAGCTCGGCGTCCGACAAGGCAACTTCGATCGTGCCCTTCACGGCGTCGATCGAGATCACGTCGCCATCCTTGATCAGCCCGATCGGACCGCCGACCGCCGCCTCCGGCCCGACATGGCCGATGCAGAAGCCGCGCGTGGCGCCGGAGAAGCGCCCGTCGGTGATCAGCGCCACCTTGCCGCCCATGCCCTGGCCGTAGAGTGCGGCCGTCGTCGACAGCATCTCGCGCATGCCCGGACCGCCGCGCGGCCCCTCGTAGCGGATGACGAGAACCTCGCCTTCCCGGTAGTCGCGCTGCGTGACCGCTTCGAAGCACTCCTCTTCCGAATCGAAGCAACGCGCCGGACCCGAAAATTTCAGTTCCGACATGCCCGCGACCTTCACGATCGCACCTTCGGGGGCAAGGTTGCCCTTCAAGCCCACAACGCCGCCTGTCTTGGTGATTGGCCGATTGGCGGGACGCACAACATCCTGGCTCTCATTCCAGGCAACGTGCTCCATATTTTCGGCCAAAGTGCGGCCGGTGACCGTCATGCAGTCGCCATGCAGATAGCCATGGTCGAGCAGCGTCTTCATCAGGAGCGGAATGCCGCCGGCTTCGAACATGTCCTTGGCGACATATTTGCCGCCCGGCTTGAGGTCGGCGATATAGGGTGTCTTCTCAAAGATCGCCGCCACGTCAAACAGGTCGAACTTGATGCCGGCCTCATGCGCGATCGCCGGCAAATGCAGCGCCGCGTTGGTCGAGCCGCCGGTGGCGGACACGACGGTCGCCGCGTTCTCCAGCGCCTTGCGCGTGACGATGTCGCGCGGCCGGATGTTTTTGGCGATCAGTTCCATGACCTTTTCGCCTGAGGCGAAATTGAAGCGGTCGC
Organism: Mesorhizobium sp. CNPSo 4661; assembly: GCF_057784215.1. Taxonomy (NCBI): domain Bacteria; kingdom Pseudomonadati; phylum Pseudomonadota; class Alphaproteobacteria; order Hyphomicrobiales; family Phyllobacteriaceae; genus Mesorhizobium; species Mesorhizobium sp. CNPSo 4661. Next base: position 129,903 of record NZ_JBWGIO010000020.1, read on the forward strand.
GCATTTCATAAGGCGCCGGCGCGCCGCAGGAATAGGGCAGCGCGAGGCCTATTGCTTCAGCGACGGTCGCCATGGTGTTGGCGGTGAACTGGGCGCCGCAGGAGCCGGCGGAGGGACACGCCGCCTGCTCGATCTCGAGCAGATCGGCATCGCTTATCGTGCCGACCGAATGCTGGCCGACCGCCTCGAACACGTCCTGCACGGTGATTTGCCGGCCGCGATAGCTGCCGGGCAGGATCGAGCCGCCATAGATGAAGATCGACGGCACGTTGAGGCGCACCATCGCCATCATCATGCCGGGCAAAGACTTGTCGCAGCCGGCAAGTCCGACAAGGGCATCGTAGCAATGACCGCGCATGGTGAGCTCGACCGAATCGGCGATCACCTCGCGCGACACCAGCGACGACTTCATGCCCTGGTGGCCCATGGCGATGCCGTCGGTGACGGTGATGGTGCAGAACTCGCGCGGCGTGCCGTTGGCGGCCGCGACGCCCTTCTTGACCACTTGCGCCTGGCGCATCAGCGAGATGTTGCAGGGCGCGGCCTCGTTCCAGCAGCTGGCGACGCCGACCAAAGGCTGCGCGATCTCGGCCGCCGACAGGCCCATGGCATAGAGGTAGGAACGATGCGGCGCGCGCGCCGGACCAACGGTCACGTAGCGGCTGGGCAGCTTGGCCTTGGAGATTGCCTTGTCGTCCATCATCGTCCTTGCCGCACACCCCGCGGCCGGTCCCATCGCCGAGCCAACCTGGCACGCATCCCGGGACATATCTCGGGTGCTCCGGGTTTATGGCGGGAAATGGGCAGTTCCCTCTGTCAGACTTCTACAGCAGGGGTTGTTCAGAAAGTGTTGCCGAAACGTCACAATCGTATCGGGCGCCAGTTGCGCAACAGCGATCAAAGCACCAAAGTGAGCCGCCTGCTGGACAATAAAAAAAGGCCGGGCAGTGCCCGGCCTTCAGACCGCTGACAAACCCCGTCGATTTTCGGCGGGGTTTTGTTTTGTGGATAGATTGCGCTCGGCAAATAGATGTCAGGAGGCTGCCGCGGCGGATTGGCCTCATGCGAGGCTTGGTTTGGGTTTTGGCCAG